>JAWOHQ010000191.1:0-5761 GCA_046485105.1 Candidatus Competibacteraceae bacterium
TGGTGCGGCATGGTTTCGTTGTTCAGCCCGCAGAACGCCGCCGTGACCATCAAGTCTTCTTCCAGCAGTTCCCGCGCCTGACGCGCCCCCAGGCCCTGGGGCGGTTCCTGAATGCGTTGCTGCAATTGGTTGAGCAGGCGCCAACCGTCGTCGCCCAAATGGTTGCGCACCGCCCGGCCCGTGCGCAGCAGATCATTGAACATGCCTTGCAAGCCGTCGGGGTGATCGGGGTCGGTGATCAGGTTGAGCAGTTCCTGCCGCAGGGCGAAGAAGCGGGCCCGCGGCGATTCCGCAACCGGTGGCACCGGAATTTCCAGGGCGTCGAGTAGATCGTCCAGACAGCGCTCGTCGGTGTTGTCCTGCTCCCATTCCAGCAGGCGGCCGAAGGCTTCCCGCAGCAGGCGCGCGGTATTGTCGAGCCGTTCGACATAGCGGCCCATCCAGTACAGATTGTCGGCCACCCGACTGGGCAGATCGCTGCCATCGCGAGTGACGACGACGGGTCCATAACTCTGACGCAGCAGGCTGACATGGCGCTGGGGGGTGGGCGCCAGTACCCACCAATCCTTGCTGATGCCGCCCTTGCGCAAGGCGTCCTGCAGGGTCTCCAGGCCCGTGGAGACTCGGGCCAGGCCACCAGGCATCACCCGATAGCCATCGTTTTCGGCCACCACGAAGCCGCGCAGCGTCACCGGCTGCGCGACCAGCCGACCCTCTTCCAGCACGGGCGCGGTGGACGGTGACAGGGGTTCCTGGCCAACGAACAGATGGGGGGTGGCCTCGATGCGATCCGCCAAGCGCGCGCGGGCGGTTTGACTGATCTGGGTGCCTTCCCAGTGCGGACCATTGGGCAGGATCGAGCGCACGATCAGCCGATCCAGATGGGCCAGGACATGGCTGCGGCCGGTGGGATCGCCACACCACCAAGTGGGCGGCGCGAGCAGCTGCAGGTCCTCGCCCAACAGTTGCCGACATAGCAACGGCAGGAAAGCAGCCAGCCCGGGATTTTCGATGATGCCGCAACCCAGGGCATTGGCGAGGGCGATATGGCCGCCACGCACCGCCTGCAGCAGGCCGGGTACGCCCAGCAGAGAATCGCCGCGCAGTTCCAGCGGGTCGCAGAGGGTGTCGGTGACTCGCCGTAGCATCACGTCCACCGGTCGCAGCCCGCCGAGCGTCTTCAACCAGACCCGGCCGTCGCGCACCACCAGATCCTCGCCCTCGACCAGGCTGAGCGACAGATAATTGGCCAGATAGGCGTGTTCGAAATAGGCGGGGTTGTTGGGACCGGGAGTCAGCAACACCACGTGGGGGTTGTCGGGATTGTGGCGGGCCAGCCCGGCCAGGGTGGTTCGCTCGGTCTCCAGAAAGCTGGCCAGCCGCCGCAATGGCGCATCGCGGTACAGCATCGGCATCGCCCGGGCCAGAATGATCCGGTTTTCCAGGGTGTAGCCCGCTCCAAACGGCGACTGGGCGCGGTCGCCCTGCACCTGAATGACGCCGTCGGGACCCCGAGCCAAATCCACGCCGTGAAAGATCAGCCAGCGACAACCCGCCGGCAGCGACTGGTGGCAGGGCGGCAGAAATCCGGGATGGGCGTAGATCAGTTCCGGCGGCAGCCAGCCTTGCCGGATCGTCAATCTTTGGCTGTAGAGATCGGCCAACAGGGCGTTCAACAAACGCGAGCGCTGCGCCAGCCCGGCCGCCAGCGCATCCCACTCCGCACCGGTCATCAGCAGCGGAATGGGATCCACCTGCCAGTGCCGATGCGAACCGCGCGGGTCGTAGTAGGTGTTATAAGTGACGCCGTCCGCTTGCAGCAACCGTTGGACTTCTGCGTGGCGACGCTCCAGTTCCCGGCCCCCGAGTTCCTCCAGGGACTGCAACAAATCCCGCCAGTGCGGCCGCGGGACGCCGGGAGCCGAACACATCTCGTCGTAGCCGGAGCCGGGCAGCAGATAGCCGCCCAGCAGGGTTTCGCCAGCCGGATTCACGGGGGGTTGATTGGCAACCGAGGCTTCGATCATACGGGTCTCCATGAAAGCGGCCATCGCGACCCGGACTGCCGGGTGGCGCCATGACGCCCGGAAGCGCTTTCAGATCCTGTCGAGTCGGGAGTCGCGAACGGATTCAATAAATTTCCAGCAAGCAACGTGCCCATAAATGCGGCGGCGGTCTGGTTTCGGGGGAGAGAGCCGAGATGATTCGGGTTAGCGCTAACCTTGAATCTGCAGGTTGGTGCGGCGTAGCCGGTCGGCCATCACCCGCAAAACCTGGATCGCAAACAGGGGGGTGTTCTGGATCAGGGACAGGAAGTGTGCCTGGTCGATGGGCGCGAGCCGGCAGGAGTTATGGGCGACGGCCGTGGCGCTGCGCGGTTTGTTGTCGATGAGAGCCAATTCTCCCAGGATGCCACCCGCTTCCACCGTTTCGATGATCTGTCCGTCCAGCAGAATGTCCACCCGCCCCTCGGCCACCAGGTACATCTGGTCGCCGGGTTCGCCTTGCCGGAAGATAGTCTGACCGGGGGCAAAGGATTGGTACTTTTCAATCTTGTTGAAAAGTTGGCGATCTTGCATGAAACAGTTCCTCCTGGCGCGCGGGGCCTTGGCAGCGTGCCAACCGGCTGTGACGATTACTGGAAAGCAGTTTAGCCGACTTTGCGGGGGGGGGATAGGGCGGCGGGCGGCCTGCAAGCTGGCGCATGTTGAAATCCTCCGCATCTTAAAGATGGTCCAGCGCGAACGGCACCATCTCGCCCAGGATCTTTTGCACCGCCGCATTGGCCGCCCGCGCCGCGCCGGCGGCATCATCGCTGGGCGCTGGTGCGCGCGCTTCAAACACCTGCGTATTCAGGACGAGTCCGCTTTTCATGTCCATGATCTTGATGCGGGCGGTCAGCCGCAGCTGGCTGGGCTGGATCATGAATTCCTGTTGCAGGCGGATCACCTCCACATCCACCCGCAGATCGGCCAACGCGGGCGAGGGCGGCGACACCACGGCCCGAAACGCGCCGGTGCTCTCGAACGCTTGCACGAAAACCGGCAACAACATCCGGGCCGGCGTATCGCTCCAGACGCTGTCGTTGTAGTAGTCCAGCTTCGGCGGATCCCGAGTATAGGCAATACGGTTGGAATCAAAGCCGGGCGCCGCTCCGGGGACCGTCACCAGCAACGTCTTGCCGCCGGAACGTCCGACCGACGGTGGAACGTAGGCTCCGACCTCCAACAGGTAAGCCTGCGGCGGCGGCGTTTGGTCCCGCGGCAGCAAACAGCCGGTTAATAACGCCGACGTCACCAGGAGTAAGCCTCCCAGCCGCGCCACTGTCGAGCCGCATCCGCGATCTATGCCAAGATTCATCGCCATTTCCCCATGCCTTCCCAAATCACGGTCTTCCCCTTTCCCCCTGAGCCTCTACCGCCCTTCGCCGGGACCCGGCCGGCCGGCGGGCCTGCCGCGCAGTAAAGCGCTGGGATGCTGTTCCAGCAACTCGGCCAGCCGCCGCAGCGTGGTCACCAGTTCGCTGGCCTGCGCCAGCAGCGCGCTCAATTCAGGCTCGGTATTTTGCCCCAGCCGCCGCAGCTCCCGCTGCCCGGTTTCGGCGAGGTCGCTCAGCTCCTGACCGGTCTGGTTGAAGGTATCGGCGGTTTTCCGTACCGCCTGGGCGCTGGCCTGGACCTCGCGCAGAGTCGCTTGAACCTGTTGGCTCAGTTTGCCGGTTCCTTGCAACGTCACCGCCAGTTGATCCAGCGCCTGGCCCGTTCGATCCGCCCGTCCCGCCAGCATATGGGTGAAGGTTTCCAGATTGGCGAGGATCTGGCCGAGGCTGTCGGAACGGTTGGCCACCACTCCGGTGATCGTGCTGATCTGTCGCAAGATTTCCGTGATGGCGGTCTGGTTCTCATCGTTCAGCAATCGCTCCAGACGATTGGAGAGCGAATTAAGATTGACCAGGACATTGTTGAAGGCGTCGTCCAGCCGCGCCACCAGTGAGGGACCGGCCTGAATCACCGGCAGTTCCTGCTCCGGATCCTTCTCCAGAGGCAATGAATGGATGCTTCCGCCGCTCAGTTCCACCGCCGCCACCCCGGTCAAACCTTGAGTGGACAGGGTGGCGATGGTATCGCGCCGGATCGGGGTGCCGCGCTCGATATTCAGTACCACGTCCACCCGGCCGGGGTTGCTCGGATCCAAACCAATCGAGTCCACCTGCCCGACCTGCACGCCCCGATACCGGACCGTCGCCTTGGGATTCAGGCCAGCCACCGACTCGTGGAAGTACACTCGGTAGCGATCATAGGTTTTGATTTCACTACCCACCGTCAACCAGAACACCCCCCCCAGCAACGCTGCGCCGAGAAGGATGACGAACAGTCCAACCAGAACGTAATTCACTTTGCTCGGCATGCCTGCTCCTGTGCCGCGCGCGCGCGCGGTCCCGCGAAATAGGCCCGGATCAATGGATGTTCGGCCGTAACCAGTTCCGGCATCGGCGCGTAGCCGACCACCCGTTGGTCACCCAGAAACGCCACCCGGTCGGTGGCGCGCCACAGGGAATCCAGATCATGGGTCACCATCACCACGGTCAGACCCAGCGACTCTTTCAGTTGCACCACCAGTTCGTCGAAGGCGCCGGCGCTGACCGGATCCAGGCCGGCGGTCGGTTCGTCCAGAAACAACAGCGCCGGGTCCAGCGCCAGCGCCCGGGCCAGCGCCGCACGCTTGAGCATCCCGCCGCTCAATTCACGGGGCAACTTATCACCCGCGTCGGCCGGCAGTCCCGCCAGGGCGATCTTGAGATCGGCGATTTCGGCGATGTGTCGAGTCGAAAGGCGGGTATGCTCGCGCAGCGGCGCGGCCACGTTGTCCCGCACCGTCAGCGAACTAAACAAGGCTCCCTGCTGGAACAGCATCCCGAACCGGCGGCGCAGACGGAACGCCGCACGTTCGCCGATGCCGATGATTTCCTGACCGAACAGTTCGATCGAACCGGCCGTCGGCCGCAGCAACATGATAATCGCACGCAACAGAGTGGTCTTGCCGGAGCCGCTGCCGCCGACCAGCGCCACCACCTCGCCGCGCCGGACCTCGAGATCCAAGTGGTCGAGAATGACCTCCGCGCCGAACTGGGCGCGGAGGTCGCGCACCACGATGACGAGGTCCGCCGGGTCGGCCGCTAGCGCCACAGACCCACTCCGCCCAGCACCACCGAGAACAGCGCGTTGGCGGCGATCACCAGGAAGATGGCTTGCACCACGCTGATCGTGGTGTGCCGACCGACGCTGTCGGCGCCGCCGCGCACCTGGAAGCCTTGATAACAACCGACCAGGGCGATGATGGCGGCGAATACCGGGGCCTTGCCCACGCCCAGCAGGAACGAGGTCAACGTCACCACTTGCGCGAAGCGGTCGAGGAATTCGGTGAAGCTCACCTCCAGAAAAGCCCGCGCCACGATCATGCCCCCAAACACGCTAAAGATGTCGGCGAACACGGTCAGCAGCGGCAACGCGATGATCAGCGCCAGCAGTTTGGGCAGCACCAGCAGGTCCATGGGCGGAATGCCGATGGTGCGCAGGGCGTCGACTTCTTCGGTGATCCGCATGGTGCCGATTTGAGCGGTGTAGGACGAACCGGTGCGGCCGGCGACGATGATGGCGGTGATCAGCGGCGCCAGTTCGCGCAGCAGCGTCAACGCCACCAGTTCGACGATGAAGATATTGGCTCCGTAAAATTTCAGTTGCTCGCCACCCTGATAGGCGAT
>JAWOHQ010000377.1:0-7096 GCA_046485105.1 Candidatus Competibacteraceae bacterium
GTGAATTTCCACCGCCGCACCATCCGCCACGACCGCGCCAAAACCGTCGTTCGCCTGCCGAGTTACGAGCAGGTCAAGAATGATCCGGTGCTCTACGCCCACGCCTCGCGGCTGCTGCATCTGGAAACTAATCCCGGCAACGCTCGCGCCCTGGTCCAGCGCCACGGCGACCGCGACGTCTGGCTGAATCCGCCGCCGATTCCGCTGACTACTCCGGAACTCGACGCCGTGTTCGACCTGCCCTACGCCCGCGTCCCGCATCCCAGTTATGGCGACGCGCGGATTCCGGCCTACGAGATGATCCGCTTCTCGGTCAACATCATGCGCGGCTGCTTCGGCGGCTGCACCTTCTGCTCGATCACCGTGCACGAAGGCCGCATCATCCAGTCCCGTTCGGAAGCCTCGATCCTGCGCGAGATCGAGGACATCCGCGACCGGACGCCGGGCTTCACCGGGGTGATTTCCGACCTCGGCGGCCCGACCGCCAACATGTACCGCATCGCCTGCAAGTCCACGGACATCGAACAGAGCTGCCGCAAACTGTCCTGCGTCTACCCGGACATTTGTCCGAATCTCAACACCGATCATTCGTCCCTGATCGGTCTGTATCGCAAGGCGCGGGAACTGCCGGGAGTCAAGAAAGTGTTGATCGCCTCCGGGGTGCGTTACGACCTGGCGGTGCGCGATCCGGCCTACGTGCGCGAACTGGTGACGCATCACGTCGGCGGCTATCTCAAAATCGCCCCCGAGCATACCGAGACCGGGCCGCTCTCTAAGATGATGAAACCGGGCATGGGCGCTTACGACCAGTTTAAGGCGCTGTTCGATAAATATTCCCAGGAAGCCGGCAAGAAGCAGTATCTGATTCCTTACTTCATCGCCGCCCATCCGGGAACGACCGACGAAGACATGCTCAATCTTGCGCTCTGGCTGAAGCGCAACGGCTTTCGTGCCGACCAGGTGCAGGCGTTTTTGCCCGGTCCGATGGCGCTGGCCACCGCCATGTATCACAGCGGTCGCAATCCCCTGAAAGGCATCCGTCGGGACCGGGGCGAGATCGTCGCATCGCCCAAGGGGTTGAAACAGCGCCGGCTGCATAAGGCGTTTCTGCGCTATCACGACGCCGAAAACTGGCCGCTGCTGCGCGAGGTGCTCAGGAACATGGGCCGCGCGGATTTGATCGGCAACGGCAAGCGGCACCTGATTCCCCTGTGGCAGCCGGCGGGGACGGGAATTCGTGGCGGCGAAGGCGCGCGCACCGGCCGCAAACACGGTCCGCAAACCTTCCTGACTCAGCACACCGGCCTGCCGCCCTGCGTCGATGGCGCCAAACCCGCCATCCCCGCCGCGAACCCGCAGGAAAATCGGGGGCATTTCGTCAAGCCCGCGCCGGCGGACCGGCGCCCGGCGCGGGCCTTTACCCAGGGGAGTCCCTGCGGCGCGGGCAAGCGGCGCGGCGGCCGGTGAGGATGATCTCATGCGCGAGATGACCGACTTGCTGGATTTGCTGGCTCGCCTGCGCGATCCCGAGCACGGCTGTCCGCAGGACCGGGCGCAGACCTACGCCACCCTCGTGCCGCACACCATCGAGCCTACAAAGTCGCCGACGCCATCGCCCGCGCGGACTGGGCCGATCTGCGGGACGAGTTGGGGGGATTTGCTGTTTCAGGTGGTTTGAGTATCCTTGGCGTTGTGGCTACAATCTCCAAATGCAGCCACAAACGAGGCAACATTGGTGTACATAGCCGTCCGCGAGTTGAAAAACCACCTTTCCGAATACCTGAAACAAGTCCAGGCCGGCGAAGAAATCATTATCACGACTCACGGCAACCCGGTGGCGCGATTGGTGCGGCTGGCCCCCAACCCGCGAATCAAGGCATCACAACCTCTGGACAAGCTGGCTTGGGTGCGCCGGGGACAGGGCGGTAAACCTCTGGGCTTGCCCGCGGCCGAACGTATCCGCTTGACGGGTGATCAGACCTTGAGCGATCTGCTGCTGGAAGATCGTGAATGAGCACCCCTTTGCTGTACCTCGATACGTCCGCCTGGCTGAAATTATATGTGGAAGAAGCTGGTTCTGATGAGGTACGCGCCGCCGTCGAACAGGCGGAACAGGTTTGCACCCATTTGATCGCGTACGCCGAACTGCGGGCGGCCCTGGCGAAAGCCGAACGGATGCATCGGTTAAACGCCGAGCAAAAAGCCAAAGTCCTGCCGGTGATCGAGCGTGACTGGCAAACGTTGAACGTCATTCTGCCCACGGAAATGCTGGTCAAACGCGCTGGACTCATGGCGGACCGTTTCGGCTTGCGCGGCTATGACAGCCTCCATTTGGCGGTGGCCGAAGCCATCAGCCTGCAAGTCATGCCGCAACCTTTGGTGTTCGCGTGTTTCGACCTTCACCTGAACGAATCCGCCGCCAACCTGGGGATGCGAGTTCTTCATCCCGGTCATCCCGACCAAGGCCGGCGTCGGTGACTGGCGGCAATAATATCGCCGCCGACAATGGGCTAGGTGCGCCTGCTCAAAATACCCGGCATCGATCTCCAATCTTGCGGCGGCACCCACATGCGCCACCTCGCCGAGATCGGTCGGATGAAGGTGCTGCGCATTCGTAGCGAGGGGAAACGCAACAAGCGCGTCGAGATCGGGTTCACTTGAATGGGTGGCGCCGGCGGGCGCGCGGATCGGGCTTCCTCAGCCGCGCGGGACGCGGGCCGTGCCATCCCACAGCGAGCCTTGCCAATGGTGAATCCGTCTCTGCTGGCCGCAGACGGGACACCCCCATACCCACGTCCTGGGCGTCTTCAATTCTTGCCGCATGCTTTTTTCGTCAAGCGCGTGGACCCGGTTACCGCCGTCCCTCCTCGGCGCCTTTCAGATCGCGCCATTCCCGAAAGGTGGCGGCTTGTCCGCAAAGCCGGCCCGCGCCGTCGGTCAGATTCCAGACCGTGGCGCGCTCGATCCGAAATCGCCGTCCGGCGCGCGAGATCCGCACCCCCGAATAGTCGTCGATGTAGCCTCGATCGGCGACCGCCGCCAGCAGCCGCGCCCGCTCGGCCCGGTCGGGGGCTTTCGCCGTCAGGCGCGAGGGCATCCGAACCAGTTCCTCCCACGACAGCGCGAAGAGTTCCAGGGCGGCCCGGTTGCCGTAGGTCAAGAGCGGATCGGGCGAAGCATCGTGCGACAGCACCACGAACGGCGCGTGAAACAGCGCTTCCGCCGCCGCTTCCGGCGCCAGCGCCGGGTCCAGCAGGCAGCGTCCGGTGAGCGCGTGAAAGGTGCGACGGAGCCGTTCGGTATGCGCGACCCGGTAGTGGTTGGCGGAACAAGGCGGACTCATGTTCGTAACGAACCGCGGGCGGTGAAGAGCAAGATCGAGGCGATCAGTTGCGACGGCGCGGGGTCAGGTCCGCGCCTGCCAGGCCAGGTGATTGAGATACGCCAGGCGGGCTGCTTCATCGGGCAGCACGTCCCCCAGCACCGCCGCGAACGCCGGATCGGCCTCCAGGCGATGCAGGAGCAGGCGGGCGTGCGCCGCGCGCGGGACTCGGGTGATGCCCTTGTTCGCCTCGCGGGGCGCTTCGGTTTGACGTTCGGTTGGGGTAGTCATGATGGGGATATCTCCCGACGCGTTGTTCGCGTCGCCAGCCCGGCCCAGTGGACCCACCGCGCTCCTTCTTTCCCAGGTTTTTGAAGGTCGAAGCTTCCATCCGCCGAATCATGTTTTAATACCAAGAAATCGCCGAACGCTCGACGGAGTTGGCCGAGATTTTGGAGCCAACGACCCACTTTCATCAACCCGCCCGGCGAATTTTAGACCACCCGCTGATCACTTCAGGAACTCCGCCGATGTCCGCCACTGTTTACGTCATCGCTCGTCTCACCGCCCGTCCGGAGGCGGTCGCCGAACTCCAGACGTTATTATTGGGGCTCATTGAGCCGACCCGCCAGGAATCCGGGTGCCTTCGCTATACGTTGCTGCATAACTCCGCCGATCCGACCGATTTCACTTTTGTTGAGGAATGGGCCGACGCAGCGGCGCTGGAGGCGCATTTCGCCACCTCGCACCTGCAAGCCGCGCTCGCCCGTGCCCCGGCGTTGCTGGCGGCGCCGCCGGACATTCGCCGCTACGCCCTCTGCGGATAAGGAAGGGGGTTCCCAGCGCTTCAGGATCCTCGGCGGGGCAACGCTCCATCGGTGCCCGGTGGTTGCCGGCACTGGCCCGGCGTTTGCCGGTTCTGGTGATCCTGGCGGTCGTGGCCACCCTGGTCGGGCGCTTCGGCGGGCATTTCTGGCTGCTCGACCTGGCCGCCCATTTCAGCGTGATCTATCTCCTTCTCGCGGTCGGGGCCATGCCGGTGCTGCTGGCGGCGGGCCATCGGTGGGGCGCGCTCCTGGCGGTCGCCGCGCTCGCCCTCAACCTCTGGGTGTTGATCCCCTTCCGACCGGCTCCGGTCGGAGCCTGCGCCGCGCCGCTGACGATCTTGCAGGCCAACGTGCGGGGCAGCGTCACCACCGCCGAACAGTTCGCCGTCTGGTGGGCCGAACAGGGGTTGGAGGCCGACATCCTGGCTCTGATCGAGGTCCCGCCCGCCTGGGAACCCTGGTTGCGAGCCCAGCGCCCGGCGTATCCCGAGCAGGCCGGGGTCTTGCGCGACGATCCGTTCGGCCTCTGGGTGCTGTCGCGCCGACCGGGCGTCTTGACCGTCGAGACCGCGGCCGGCGGGATTCCGTGGGTGCGGCTGGATTTGGCCGGTTCCATCGACCCATCCCCTGTGGAGGTCCTGATCCTGCATCCGCCGCCGCCGATGAATCGGGAACTCACCGAGCTCCGCAACCGGCAACTGGCCGCGGTGCTCGCGCCCGCGACCCATCCGCGCCTGGCGGTGGGCGATTTCAATCTGACGCCGTGGTCGCCCTGGAACTCGATCCTGCTGGAAGCCGGCCAGCTTTACGACGCCGGAGCCGGTCCGCCGCCGGCGGGCACGTGGCCCGCCGGGTTCCCGTCGTGGCTCGCCTTGCCGATTGATCGCACCTGGGTCTCGGCCGGCTGGAGCGTGGCGGCGCGTCGGGTGCTGCCGGCCCGGGGTCTGTCGTCCGATCATCGGGCCGTATGGAACGCTCTCTGCGCCGACGCGCGGTGATGCACGGGGATCAACGGCTATCGAGATCGAGGTCTTCATAGCCCGCCGGAGTGAAGCGCGGGGTGCAGGGGGCGAGAAAAATCAGGGTCGATCAACCGGCGCACGGCCTGGGTCATCTTTTCCAGAGCGGCGGGCGGTGCTTCCAGCGGCAGATCGCCGATCTCCCAGTATTCGACGACCGGGGCATACGCCGGAAAGAATTGTTCCACCATCGGTTGATGCTCCGCGCGACTCAGGGCGATATGGCGTCAGGCGCGAGCGACGATCAGCGGTACGCTCATCTCGTCGGCGCTGAGACCCGCGTGAACCCCGATCTGCGCGTGGCGCTGCTCGCCTCGCATCCAGTCCTTGATGGTCCAATCTTCCTTCATCACCAAGGTGTAGTCGCCGACGCGGGACGCGAGTTCGGGATGCGCCGCGCCCGGCCCAAACCAGCCCTGCTCGATCAGAGCCCGGCTGGGATAGAGCGCGACGCAGTGGTCCAGATGTTCGCGCACGTAGGTTTCGAAGCGCTCGTGCTGGCCGGGCCGCACGTAGCAATAGGCGACGCGCCGTTCGCCGCACAGGGGCCGGGCCAGGGTCGCGGCCAGGCGGGGATGCCGGGCGAGTTCGATCAGGCGCGCCGCCGGCGCGTCGATGAAACCGTGATCGGCGCTGACCACCACCGTCGTATCGCTGCCGGCGAGGGCGTCGAGGAACAAACCGAACGCGGCGTCCAGCGCAGCCAGGCGCGCTGCCACCGCGTCCGAGGCGATGCCGTGGGCGTGGGCGTCGGCGTCGATCTCCGGATAATAGGCGTAAAGGAATTGCGGCCTGCGGGCGCGTCGAGCCAGAGCGGCGAGAGCGAGAAGCATCCCTTCCACGGACGAATAGGCAACCCGGGTCGCGCGGCCGGCGTGAAAGACGTTGAAGGGCGAGTGGACGATGGATGCCGGCGATATCGTCCAGGATGGTCGATTGATGCGATCGAAGAGATTGCCGTGCGCGAACAGGCGGTGGGGCGGGAGCGTCACGGGAGCGCCGCCGGGCGCGCGCGGCTGGAGCGGCAGGGGCGCGACGATTCGATCCACCTCGCGGAAATACAGATGCCAGCCGGTCAGGGCATGCTGCTGTGGCGCCAGCCCGGTGAGGAAGGTCGTGATCGCGCTGGCGGTGGTGGAAGGGAAGACCGAGGTGAGGCGTCCGACCAGATGGCGGTGCAGCACCCCGTCCGCGCCGCGTCGCACCAGGTGGTTATAGCCCAGACCGTCGATGACCAGCAGGACGAGCGTGCGCGCCGCGCCCAGCGCCGCCACGTCGAGATCCCTTAGTGGCGCATAGGGCAGGGGCGCGGCCCCGCAAGCGTCGGCCACGCCGCGCATGAGGTTGAGGATGCTTCCCCCGTCGTAATCCGGCAGCGTGAAAACCAAATCGCTGGTCGAGGGAGGGAACGTCGGGGGCATTTGAGGGCGTCTCCAGGGATGGATGGGAATGGCCCATCCTCTATTTAAAGACAGCCATCATTGATGGGCGTGCCGGAACCTTAACCCTCCCCCAACACCCGGCGCCGCAACAGCCGCTCGTCGAGGGGGATGAGGATCGCGATCATCAGCAAGAACAGGCCGCAGGCGGCAGCCAGATGATGGTTCAATTCGCCGGTCAGCAGCAGGAAGCGAATCCCCTCCGCCAAGTGGTGCAAGGGATTCAGGGTCAGCCAGGCCAGGGTCCAGGGGGAGTCGCCCTCCAGCGGGAAGTAAGTGCTGCTGGCGAACCCGAGCGGCATGATGACCAGGAAGAAGGGGATATTCATATGGTCGATGGTGGGCACGAGCGCCGTGAACAACAGCCCCAACGCGGCGAAAGCCAGGGCGGCCAGGAACAGCAGGGGGACGATCAGCAAGGGACTCTTGTTCGTCGGGAGCCTGAGCCCCCGTAAGTCGGTCGAGACCTTGATCGAGGCCCATCGGATC
>JAWOHQ010000029.1:0-6489 GCA_046485105.1 Candidatus Competibacteraceae bacterium
GTCATCGGTAACAAGGCGCAATGGGAACCCCGTTTTGTTCAGGGACTGGACGTTCTGGTGGACCATGCCATCAACGGTATCCGCGCCATGCCGGCCAAGGGTGGTAACCCCGCGCTGACCGAAGCCAACATCCGGGACTCCGTGATTTACATGCTGGACGAAACCGGCTTCGAGGTTGCAACCGCCGAGGAGGCCGCGCCCGCCGAGGAAACCGAAGCCGAAGAAGCCGAAGTCGAATAATCCGCGATCTAACCGACATCGCCGCCATGCAAGGGCCATCTCCAAGGGTGGCCCTTCATTTTTCAGGCTCACTTTGATGCGTCCCGATCTCCGTTACACCGAATCTCCGCGTCGCGAACCGCATCACTGGACCAATATCCGCGCCCTGTTGCCCTATCTCTGGGAATATCGCGGTCGGGTGTTGCTCGCTCTCGGCTGCCTGGTGCTGGCCAAGGTCGCCAACATCGGTGTCCCGCTGGTGCTCAAGCAGATCGTGGATTATCTGGACGCTCACCGGGACGTGATGGTCGTGCTGCCGGTCACCCTGCTGCTGGCCTATGGGGCCTTGAAGCTGGGCAATGCCCTGTTCAGCGAACTGCGTGACCTGTTGTTTGTCCGGGTACGCTATCGCGCCATGCGCCGGTTGACTCTGCGCACCCTGGCGCACCTGCATAATCTGTCGCTTCGCTTTCATCTGGAGCGCAAGACCGGCGCGATCAGCCGTGATCTGGAACGCGGCGCGCGCAGTCTGAGCACGCTGCTGAATTATCTGGCGTTCAGCATCCTGCCGGTGATGGTGGAATTTCTGTTGGCGGCGGCGCTGCTGCTGGGCCGTTACCCGATGGTTTTCACGCTGATCATTTTTGGCAGCGTCGCCGTGTATGTCGGCTTCACGCTAGCGATCACCAACTGGCGAATGGAGCATCGCCACGCCATGAACCGATTTGAGTCGCAGGCCGGCAACGAAGCGCTCGACAGTCTGATCAACTATGAAACGGTCAAGTATTTCGGCAACGAGCAGTGGGAGCTGCGGCGCTGCGACACGACCCTGGCGTCGTGGGAAAACAGCGCCGTGCTCAGCCAGACGTCAATGTCGGCGCTCAATTTCGGGCAGGGCGCGATCATCGCGGTCGGGGTGACGCTGATCCTGTTCGTGGCCGCCGGCCACGTCGCCGCCGGCCAGATGACGCTGGGCGATCTGGTGCTGGTCAACGCGCTGCTGTTGCAACTCTTCATTCCTTTGAATTTTCTCGGAATCGTCTACCGGCAAATCCGCTATGCGTTGGCCGACATGAACGATCTGGTGCGCCTGCTGGAGCGAACGCCGGAAATCCGCGATGCGCCCGCCGCCGCCGAACTGGCCGTGGAGCGAGGAGAATTGCGCTTCGAGCAAGTCAGTTTCGGCTATCAACCCGACCGGCAAATTCTGTTTGACCTGAGTCTTACGGTGCCGCCGGGCCGCAAGCTGGCGGTGGTCGGGGCCAGCGGGGCGGGCAAGTCCACCCTGGCGCGGCTGCTGTTCCGATTTTATGACGTGAACGGCGGACGCATTTCGATCGACGGGCAGGATATTCGCGACGTGACGCAAGCCAGTCTGCGCGCGGCCATTGGGATTGTTCCGCAGGATACCGTGCTGTTCAACGATACGCTCTATTACAATCTGGCCTACGCCCGACCCGAAGCCACCCGCGAGGAGATCGCCGCCGCCGTTCGAATGGCCCAGTTGCACGATTTCATCGCCGCGTTGCCGGCCGGTTACGACACGGTAGTCGGGGAGCGGGGCCTGAAGCTGTCGGGCGGCGAGAAGCAGCGAGTCGCGATCGCTCGCGCCATCCTCAAGCGCCCGCGCATTCTGATTTTCGACGAAGCCACTTCGGCTCTGGACAGCCAGTCCGAACAGGCCATTTTACAGGCTCTGCGCGCGGTGGCCGCCGATCACACCACGTTGGTCATCGCCCACCGGCTGTCCACCATCGTCGATGCCGACCAGATTCTGGTGCTGGATCATGGCCAAGCGCGGGAACAGGGCACCCATCGGGAATTGCTGCAACAGAACGGGCTGTACGCCCAGATGTGGATCTTGCAGCAGCGGGAGCAGGAAACGCAGGAAAAAGAACGATTGCTGGGGTTGGACTGAGCTCGAACACCGCCCCTAAAGCTCCCGCAGGCTGCGCCACGGCGGCTGGTTCAACGCCGACCGCGCCCCGAGCAGCCCGGCGGCTCCCACCCCCACGACGCCGGCAACGGCGCCCAGCAGCCAAATCCACGGATTCCACGGATAGGGAAACTCGAAGATGTAGGTAGCCAGCACGTAACCCAGCACGGTCGCGGCCCCAGCGGCCAGCACCCCGGCCAGCAGTCCCAACGTCGCGAATTCCGCCAGCAGGCTTTCCCGAATCACCCGTCGGCGCGCCCCCAGCGTGCGCAACACGGCGCTTTCAAACCGACGTTCGTCCTGGGTGGCCTGGATCGCCGCGAACAGGACCACCAGCCCCGCCGCTAAGGTAAACAGGAACACGTATTCGACCGCTGAGATCGCCCGGTCCATGATCTCGCGGACCTTGTCCATCAGCGCCTCCACATCCAGCACCGTCACCGATGGATACTGCCGCACCAGCTCCGCCAGCAGCGGTTTCTGGCCGCGAGGCAGATGAAAGCTGGTGATCCAGGTGGCGGGATAGTCATCCAACACCCCGGACGGGAACACCACAAAGAAATTGGCCCGGAACGAATCCCACTCGACGCTGCGCAGGCTAATCACCCGTGCTTCCAGGGTCTGCCCAGCGATCTGGAAGCGCAGGATATCGTCCAGGGCGATGCCGAGTTCTTCCGCCAGGCCGATTTCCACCGAGGCGACCTTCTCACCCTGATCCCCGGCCTTCCACCAGCGGCCAGCTAAAATACGGTTATCCTCCTGCAAGCGATCGGTCCAGGACAGGTTGAATTCCCGCGCCACCAGTCGCTGGGCGCGGGGGGTGGAGTAATCCTCCGGTCGCACGTCCCGATCATTGAGCCCGGTCAGCCGGCCGCGCACCATCGGATATAATTCCACGCTGTCCAGCCCGCGCTCGTGCAGGAACGTCCGCACTCCATCCACTTCATTCGGCTGAATGTTGATCAGAAAATGATTGGGCGCATCGGCTGGCAAACTGGCCCGCCAACTGCTCAGCAGATCGGTGCGCACCAGGGTCAGCATCAGCAGCGCCATCAGACCCAAGCCCAGCGCCACCACCTGCACCGTGCTGCCGGGACCGCGCCGGGCGATGTTGGCCAGCCCGAACCGCCAGGCCACGCCCACCTGACCGCGCAACAGATTCAATACCTTCACCAAACCCCAAGCCGCCAGCGCCAGCACGAGCACCGTCCCCGCCACCCCGGCGCAGACGTACAACGCCAGCCGCCATTCGCCAGCCTGCCAGGCCAACAGCGCCACGGTCGTCGCCACCGCCGGACCGTACAGAGCCAGCAGGCGCGGATCGACCGGACCGAGATCGCGGCGCAACACCCGCAGCGGCGGCACTTCCCGCAACCGCAACAGCGGCGGCAAGCCAAAGCCGATCAGGGTGATCAAGCCGGTCGCCAGCGCTGGCAGCGCCGGGCGCCAGGATGCCGCGGGGAGCTGTCCATCAGCGCCGACCAGCAGTTGACCCAGCAGGTGGCTCAGCCCGTACTGGGCGAGATAACCAACCGTCAGACCCACCGCGCCGGCCAGGATCGCCAGCATCAATAACTCCAGCAGGAACAATCGGGCGATCAGCGGCTGGGTGGCGCCGACGCAGCGCATAATGGCCACGCTGTCCCAATGCCGGGCGGCGAAGCGCCGGGCGGCGATGGCTACGCCGACCCCGGCCAGAATCACGCTCACCAGCGCCGCCAGATTGAGAAAGCGTTCCGCCCGATCCAGCGCCATCTGAAGTTCGGCGCGGGCGTCGCGCACCCCTTGTAGTTTTTCATTAGTCGCCAGCCGGGATTGCGCCCAACCCTTAAAGTTGTCCACTGCGGCCGGCTCGCCGGCCAACAGCAACCGATGCTCGACCCGGCTGCCCAATTGCACCAGTTCGGTCGAGGGGACATCGGCCAGATTCATCATCAGGCGCGGCGCGATGCTGAACAGATCGCCGGCCCGATCCGGTTCATGGGCCAGCACCTGCGCGATCTCGAACCGGCGGGCGCCGACGTCCACACGGTCGCCGACGTTCAGGTCGAGCACCTGCAACAATCGCTCGTCCAGCCAGACCTGGCCGGGATCGGAAATGCTTTCCACCACGCGCGGCGGCGCGAACGGCGCATCGCTGATCTGGACCGCGCCGCGCAGTGGATAACCCGGTCCGACGGCTTTGACCTCGGCCAGTTGCGTCACCTCGCCGACCACGATCACGCTCGGAAAGCTCAAAGTGGCGGCGGTCTCCAGTCCCAAGCGTTGCGCCTCCTCGACCAGCGCCGGTTGAATGGGGGTCGGCGCCGTCACCACCAGATCCGCGCCCAGCAGTTCGCTGGCCTTACGCTCCATCACCTGCTGGATGCGGTCGTTGAAGAACCCAACGGCGGCGACGCTGGCGATGGCGATCAGCAGCGCCACCGCCAACACCCGCAATTCGCCGGACTGCCAGTCGCGGCGCAAGGCGCGCAACGCCATGCGGAGCAGGGCCAATCCGTCGCGGAACCGGTTGCGCGATTCGATAGTCGTTGCGGTCATGGTCAACCTTTAAGTTTTGAAATTCGTCAAACTTTGGCCTTTAGCCTTTCAAGGACCGGGCGCCGGTATAGTGGACCCCGAAAATCGGACAAAGGTTTAAGCTCAGGACTTTCGCTCAGGCAGGCCGGTAGGCGGGAATACGCGGATTTCGTAGCTCGTTACGCAGATAATCGGGTGGTGCTCCAGACATGGATATAAAACCCATAAAATATCATATAATCAATAGCATGTGAATTTTCATATCCACATCGAGAACACTACCCGCGTCTGCCGCACCCAGCGCGCCGGCCGGTCCGGGGCGGCCGGCCGGGTGAATTCGACCTCGCCTAGGGAATCACGCTGGGCGACCCGATCCCACCGCTTTCCCCGGTGGTCGTGTTGCGGTTATGCTGGGATCGGATCAGCCAGTCCGCCGGCATGCCGCGCCGGGCGGCGGCCTCCCGCCGTCCATCTGGCGCGGCTCACCTCGACGCATCCTCCTGGTTTGACTACACTTACCTCAAATCCCCAACAAAACCCCGGATAATGCCATGCGCCGAGTCATCTTCAACCAGAAAGGAGGGGTGGGCAAATCCACCATCACCTGCAACTTGGCCGCCATCGGCGCCGCGCGGGGCCGGCGGACCCTGCTGGTCGACCTGGACCCCCAGGCCAACGCCTCCCGCTACCTGCTCGGCGCGGCGTTGGACGAGCAAAAGAAAACGCTGGCCCACTTTTTCGACGACATCCTGGCCTACAAGATTTTTGCCGACAAGCCGGAAGCCTATGTCGTTGAGACCCGTTTTCCCAATCTCAACGTCCTGCCGTCCGATCCTCGGTTGGAGGAACTGCAACTCAAGCTGGAATCGCGCTACAAAATGTACAAACTGCGAGAGGCGCTGGAAAGCCTCAAGGACTTCGACGACATCTTCATCGATACCCCCCCCGCGCTGGGATTTTATACTCGTTCGGCGCTGATCGCCGCCGATACCTGCCTGATCCCGTTCGATTGCGACGATTTCTCGCGCCGCGCCCTGTACGCGCTGATGGATAGCGTGCGCGAAATCCAGGCCGATCACAACCGCGCGCTGCGGGTGGAAGGCATCGTGGTCAACCACTACCAGGCCCGCGCCAATCTGCCGCAACGGCTGGTCGAGGAATTGCGCACCGAAGGACTGCCGGTGCTGGAGGCGTTTCTGTCAGCCTCGATCAAGATCCGCGAATCGCACGCCCAAGCCCTGCCGATGATCCACCTCGACCCCAAACACAAGCTCAGCCGCGAATTCGAGGCCTTATACAGTTTGTTGCACCCGTGAGGGGTTCTGTCCAGTATCATTCCGGTCTGGTTTCCCGCAATCGCGGAATCCGAAAATCGCTGCACTCTTGACGCCGGTCGGGGCTGTGGGTACCGTCCTATTTGTCATCTTTGCCTGAGACGCCGCGCCCGACGGCCGGTCCGGTTTCCGGCGTTTCCTCCGTTCCACTTTCAGACTTTATCCCGAGTATCCCGCCGATGAATAATGCCGCCACTCTCGCCCAACCGACACCGATCCTGCCGCTGCCGGTCCCCCACGCCCCAGCCTGGAGCGTGGACGCCGTACTGGCGCTATTCGAGTTGCCCTTCACCGATCTGCTGTTCCGGGCGCAGGAAGCCTTGCGGGCGAACTTTGATCCCAACGCGGTGCAACGCTCCACGCTGCTGTCGATCAAGACCGGCAACTGCTCCGAGGATTGCGGCTATTGCTCGCAGTCCAAGCGCTACCAGACCGGACTGGACGCGCAACCGTTGCTATCGACCGACGAGGTGCTGGCGG
>JAWOHQ010000064.1:0-2509 GCA_046485105.1 Candidatus Competibacteraceae bacterium
TGGCTGCCCTGCTCAAAGGGCCGCGCGGTGAAACCCTCGTCGTGGACATCTTCCGGGTGCGCGGCGGCTCGACGCATGACAGCCTGGACGACCAGGGCGCCCACCGCGCAGGAGGCCAGCCGGGTCGTGACCGAGTCGGCGCGGCTGGTGAGGATTATTGGCACCCGGGCCCCGAGCACGATCCCGGCGGCATCGGCGTCGGCCATGAAGGTCAGACTCTTGGCCAGCATGTTGCCGGCTTCCAGGTCCGGCACCACCAGGATGTCGGCCCGTCCCGCCACCGGCGAGTCGATCTGCTTGATCTTGGCCGCCGCCAGGTTGATGGCGTTGTCCAGCGCCAGCGGGCCGTCCAGGACGCCGCCGGTGATTTGTTTCCGATCGGCCATCTTGCACAGGGCGGCGGCCTCCACGGTGGACTGGACCTTGGGATTGACCGTCTCCATGGCGGAGAGGATCGCGACTTTCGGTTGCGGGTACCCCAGGGCGTGGGCCAGGTCGATGGCGTTCTGGGTGATATCCACTTTATCTTCCAGGGTCGGGAAGATATTGATCGCCGCATCGGTGATGATGAGCACCCGGTCCAGGCTGGGCACGTCCATGAGGAAGGCGTGGCTGATCCGGCGTTCGGTGCGCAGGCCGGTCGCGGTCCGCACCACCGCGCCCATCAACTCGTCGGTGTGCAGGCTGCCTTTCATCAGCATCTCGGCCTTACCCTCGCGGGCCAGCCGCACCGCTTCATCGGCAGCAGCGTGGCTGTGCGGGGCGTCCACAATCTCGTAGCCGGAGATGTCAAGCTGGAACTGCGCCGCCACGGCTTCGATCTTGGCGCGCGGCCCCACCAGAATCGGTTGCAGAATGCCCAGTTCGGCCGCTTCCACCGCGCCCCGGAGCGAGCTTTCGTCGCAGGGGTGGGCGACGGCGGTCGGCGCGGGGGTCAGGGTGTGGCACCGGGCGATCAGTTGCTCGTATTTCTCGTGCTTGCGTTCCATGAATTCAATCCTCTTGTCAGTAGCGATCAACCGGCTTGGCCCACGCTCGGCGCGGCCGACTCGCCGGCCAGGAATAATTTTTCGATCCGCGCCAGCCGCTCGGCCCGCTCGCCGGTCGGTTCGCCGATGGCCATGACGACGTGCCGAATCTTGCCGAACGCCTCCTTCCGGGCGGTCGCGTCGGCGGGCAACATTTGGGGAATCGCGGCCAGCGCGCCGTCGCGGTCGAGCAGCAGGGCGAAGAATTGCTCGCGCAGCGTCTGCTTGAACTCCGCCAGAGTCAGGCCGCTGTGCTCGGCGCGAATTTGGCGCAACGCGTTGAACGCGCGTTTGTCCACGCCCTGGCCCGCCAGCCCGATGTAGACCAGACCGCGAATCGCCGCTTCGCGCAGCCCGCCCTCAGCGAGACGCGCCTTGAGTTCGGCGATGCGCTGCTGGATAAAGGCGAGCCGCTCCGGTTCGATGCCGGGATGTCGGCGCGGCGGCTCGTCCGAACCTCGCAGCCCGACCAGCGCTTGCAGCAGCGGCGCGCTGTAAATGCTGAGAAAGATTTGCTCCATGCTGCGATCCCGCAGATCGCGATAGCCGTCGAGCGCGGCGATGATCCCGTCCGAGAGCATGGCTTGCATCTGGAGCAAGGGATTGTCGGGTGCGGTGGGCTGGCGCTGTTGGCGGACCTGCTCGGCGAGTTGGGCGATTTGCCGCATCAGCGGGTTGCGGTCCGAGAACAGTTCGTAGGGCAGTTCGGACGGGTTCAGCTTGTGCAGCCATTCGGCCGTCTGGGTATTGGCGAAGGCCTGGACGAAGGGCTGGAACAGGGTCTGATACAGGCCGAGATTGATTTCCGAGACCCGCCGCGCGGTGGCGAAGCGCAGTTCATTCTCGGGACTGGGCTGGACGATGGCGCGGAGGTCGGCCAGCGTGCGCCTTTCAAAGCGCACGATCCAGTCGCCGCCGATCAAGTCGGGATTGGCCGCCTCGGCGGTCTTGGGCGTCATGACCGCCTCGTACAGACCAGGCGGTAGCACGTCGATCAAGTCGATGTTGGAGGCGAACTCCTGGTGTTCCTTCCGGGCAACGCCGCCCGAGACGAAGATGCCGAGATGGCCGATGCTGTCGTGGATGGCGTAGACGATGGTTTGGCCTTGGGCGAGAAGATCCTGATCTTTTTGATAGAGATCGACGATCCAGCCCAGCGCCTGTTGCGGCGGAGTGATGTTGTCGCCCTTGGAGCAGAAACAGAGGATGGGCGAGCGGATGTTGCGCAGGTCGATCCTTACCCCGTCGCTGGTGACGATTTCGGCGGTGGCCAGCCGGTTGCCGACGAACAGTTGATCGACGATCCACTGCATTTCCTCGGCGTTGAGGTTGACGTGGCCGCCCCACCATTTCTCGAATTCCAGGAAGCGCGAGCCCTCGGTGTCGACTTTCGTCCAGAGGTCGTAGTTCTTGCCCCACAACGTGTTGGCGGGATTGAGATTCTCGAAGTTGCCCACCAGATGTCCGCCGTCGAACTTGCC
>JAWOHQ010000087.1:0-12595 GCA_046485105.1 Candidatus Competibacteraceae bacterium
CTGGGGGCGCGGATTCGGCGGCAGGCCGCGCCGCCGCTGAAGGGCGAGGGCGGACTCAGCGCGCGCTTTCTGGAACGGTTGCCCTTCGTCCTGACCGGCGCACAGCGGCGGGTGCTGGCGGAAATCGACGCCGATTTGGCCCAGCCCCAGCCGATGTTACGCTTGCTGCAGGGCGACGTCGGTTCCGGCAAGACCGTGGTGGCCGCCGCCGCCGCGCTGCGGGCGGTGGAAACCGGCGCCCAGGCGGCGTTGATGGCCCCCACCGAACTGTTGGCCGAACAACACTACCGCAATTTCCGCGACTGGCTGGAACCGCTGGGGGTCGAGGTCGCCTGGCTCACCGGACGGCTGACCGGCCGGGCGCGACGGACCTTGCTGGAACGGCTGGCCAGCGGTGCGGTCCACGTCGCGGTCGGCACCCACGCCCTGTTTCAGGACGCCGTGGTCTTCGTCGAACTGGCGCTGGCCATCGTCGACGAGCAGCACCGATTCGGCGTGCATCAGCGGCTGGCGCTGCGCGAAAAGGGTCAGCGGGGTGGGCGCTGCCCGCATCAGCTGATCATGACCGCCACCCCGATTCCCCGTACCCTGGCGATGAGCGCTTACGCCGATCTGGATACCTCCATCATCGACGAGTTGCCGCCGGGCCGCCGGCCGGTCAAGACGGTGGTCGTGCCCGACAGCCGCCGCGACGAAGTGAGCGCACGCATCCGCCAGGCCTGCCGGGCCGGCCGCCAAGCCTACTGGGTCTGTCCGCTGATCGATGAATCCGAAGCCTTGCAATGCCAGGCGGCGGTGGTCACGGCCGAGCAATTGACGGCGCTGCTCCCGGAACTGCGCGTCGGCCTGGTCCACGGTCGGCTGCCGGCCGCCGCCAAGGAGGCGGTCATGACCGCCTTCAAGGCCGGCGAGATCGATCTACTGGTCGCCACCACGGTGATCGAGGTCGGGGTGGACGTACCCAACGCCAGCCTGATGATCATCGAAAACGCCGAACGGTTGGGGCTGGCGCAACTGCACCAGTTGCGAGGCCGGGTCGGGCGCGGGACGATGGAGAGCAGTTGCGTGTTGCTGTACCGGCCGCCGCTGTCGCAGGTCGCGCATGCCCGGCTGGGGGTGCTGCGGCAATGCCACGACGGTTTTGAAATCGCCCGCCGCGATTTGGAACTGCGCGGTCCCGGCGAAGTGCTCGGCACCCGCCAGACCGGCGAACAGACCTTGCGGATCGCCGATCTACTGCGCGATCAGGATTTATTGAACGCGGTGCGCCACACCGCCGACGAGTTGCTGCGCGATCATCCCGAGACCGTGGAACCGTTGATCCGGCGCTGGATCGGCGGCGGCGCGCGCTACGGCGAGGTGTGACCGTGTACGCGGTGCATTTCGGGCCGCGCGAACCGCCGTTCGCCATTACCCACAATCCGGCTTTACGTTTATCCAAGCCACCACAAACGTTATCGGGAAGGCGCTCATCCCGCGCCGCGCACGTCGAACTCGACCTTCCAGGTCTCGGCGCCGGTGCGCGACACCGCCTCCAGGCGCAACGTGCCGACCTCGGTCACCGCCGCGTGCAGGCGCACTGGCACCACCTCGCCCGGCTGGCGATCTTCGGCGGGCAGATTGGCCTCGATCTCCTCCAGTTCCTCGATTTCCTCAGCCGTCCACGTCTCCAGCACCGAACCCACTTGATCGGCGCGCCGCACCGAGGATCCGAAAAAGCGAAACCGCACCGGCTCGCCGACCACCAGCCCGACTTCCTGCGGCGGCAGTTCCGCCTGGGTCCCCTCCTCCATGCCGAACGGCGCGATGCACAAGGCTTCGATCGGCGGCTCCATCCCTGGCACCGCCGGCATGGCGCTTTCCACGCCGACGTAATAGGACTTCGCGGCGCCGCCGCGAATCCGCACCCCGCGCCCGCGCCGCACGTAGCCGTAATAGGCCGCGCCACGCGCCACCGCCAGATCGAGATCGGCGCCTTCCAGCAACCGTACCGGCGGCGCGCCCTCCGCGGCCAGCCAGCCGTTCAACACCTCCAAGGTGCGATCCAGCAAGGGTCGGCCCTTGAACACCCCGCCGTTGAACAGCACCGCAGTCGGATGCAGGAAACTGGCGCGATCGGACAAGTGGCCTTCGAACCCGGCCAGATTGCGGGTGGCGTCCACCTGCCGGCCCAGAAACGCCGCCAGATGGCGCGTCATGGCCGCATCCTGAGCGTAGGGCAATCCCAGTTTGGTCAGCGCCGCTCGCGCTCGGCTGGCCGGCCGCGCCGCCGCTTCCACCACCGGAAAGAACCCTTCCATCAGCGTCCGGCTGACTTCGTCGCGGGTTAACTCCGTGCGCAGCGTGCCACCGATCAGTTTGGAACCCCGGCTGGGCACGACGACCGGCACGCTCTCGACGCTGGCGTCGCTCAGCAACAGTTCCTTGGCGTGGCGGCAACCGTGGGTCAGACCCTGCAACTGCCAGGGATCGAGTTGGGTTCCCTGCCCCGCCAGTTTGAAGCGGACCGCGTGGGCCAGCGCCAGATCCATATTGTCGCCACCCAGTAGAATGTGATCGCCCACCGCCACCCGCACCAGTTCCAGCGACCCGTCACGCTCGGTGACCGCGATCAGCGAGAAATCCGCCGTACCGCCGCCGAGATCGATCACCAGGATGATGTCGCCAACCCGGACCTGTTTGCGCCATTCGCCCCGGGCCGCCAGGATCCAGTGATAGAGCGCCGCCTGCGGCTCCTCCAGCAGCACCAGATGCGCCAGGCCGACCGCCGCCGCCGCCTCGGCGGTCAGCTCGCGGGCGGCCGGATCGAAGGATGCCGGCACGGTCAGCACCACATCCTGCGCCGCCAACGGTGCGTCAGGACGCCGCTGGTCCCAGGCGACGCGCAGATGCTCCAGATAGCGCATCGACGCGAGCAACGGCGACACCCGTTCGACTTCCTCCGGCGCTTCCACCGGCAGGATCGCCGCGCGCCGGTCCACGCCGGGATGGCACAGCCAACTCTTGGCGCTGGCCACCAGCCGGATCGGGGTCCGCCCCCCCAGATTGCGCGCCAGTTCGCCGATCACGAACGGCGGCTGTTCGCCCCAGGGCAGGGTGCGATCCTCCGGCCGCAGTTCGTCGGGATGCGGCAGGTACAGAAACGATGGCAGCAGCGGCAGTTCCTCGACCGCGCCCGGCGCGGTCAACTGCGGGATGGTCTCGATCCAGTCGACCACCTCGTCGCCATCGCTGGCGGTCAGATCCACCGCCGCCAGCACGCAATGGGTGGTCCCCAAATCGATACCGACGGCGAAACGGGCGTCGCTCATAGCTCCACCTCCGCCGGCGCCAGCACGCGCGGGTCGTGACCCTCGGCCAGTTTGGGTAGTTTGATCTCGGTCACGCGCCAGCCGCGATGCATCAGAGTGCCAGTAAATGGCGGCTGGCCGACCACGTTGCCGGTCAAGCGCACCGCCGCGGCGTCGAAACCGGCCGCCAGCGTCAATCGCGCGCCCTCGGCCTCGGCGCGCACCGCTTCGAATTGGAAGTGGTCGCGGATCACCTTGCGGCACCCCTCATGCACCACCCGCGCCGCGCCGCCGATGTCGGCGTCGGAATAGGCGGTGACGTTTTCCTCCAGGAAATCCACAAACCGTCCTTCCTGCTGCAACAGCGTCAGCAACTGCAACGCAGAATCCGGCAGGGTGTCCCGCAAGGCCGGCTTGGGTGGCTCCGCCAGCACCGGAGCGGCGGGCGTCGATTCGCCCCGTTCCAGGCGCAGTACCCCTGCGGCGAACGCGCCGTCGGCCAAAATCCGCCCGAACGCGCGCAGCCCCAGCGTCAGACGGGTCCAAAAACCTTGTTGTGAATCATTCATGAAAAAGCTCCCAGGAATTAAGCGGCTTCATGGGGTATCCTATCATGCATCGGCGCCGCGCCGATGGCGGCGAAATCCCCCGCACCGGCTCGATTTCGCTTATCATAGAAGGGAGGTTAACGGAGCGCACGACCGTGACTTGATGTGCGTGTTCGGTGGTTTCCCCAACCCGCCACCCACCGAACCGGCGCGCGAAGCGATGTATTGCTTGCAGGAGTGTTTGTCATGGCCCGGATATTGATCGTCGATGACTCGCCTACCCAGGCTCTGAGTCTGACCAAGATCCTCAAAAAACATCAGCACGAGGTCCTGACCGCGAAGGACGGAGCGGAAGGTGTGGCAGCCGCCAAGGCGGAATTACCGGATTTAATCCTGATGGACGTGGTGATGCCCAGGGTCAATGGGTTTCAGGCCACCCGCCAGATCACCAAGAATCCCTCGACCAGCCATATTCCGGTGATCATCGTGACCACCAAGGATCAGGAGACTGACAAGATCTGGGGCGAGCGCCAAGGCGCCAAGGGCTACGTCGTTAAACCCGTGGATGAATCTTCCCTGATCGAGAAGATCAATCAGTTCCTCCCCAAGTAGCCGGTTCCCCGAGGCATCTCCGTCCAGTCGCCACGCCTTGGGTTTCGCGCTTGGTGACCCATCCCGATCTCTACCATTCGGCTTTCTCGATCCGGTCCTCTTCCGCCGTTCCGAGACCCCCGCCCGCCACGCACCTGACAGCTCCCGCCGTCCACCCCTTCAAGGCCCGTTGATTGCGCGCAACCACCGGCCAGCGGCGCTCCAGCCGACTCCGACCGGGCAAGCCCCTGCGGCTTGCCGTTCGGGCCCGCCTGTCCCATTATTCTGCAATCTCCGCGCAAGAGATTCACCCCCATGGAAAAGATGGCAGTACCTCGCATTCCCGGTTACCAAATCGAGAAGATCATCGGTCAGGGCGCCATGGCCACGGTATATCTGGCCGTTCAGGAGTCGCTGGGTCGAAAGATCGCGCTCAAGGTGCTGACGCCCCGCCTGGCCGCCGACCCGACCTTCAACAGGCGTTTCATCAATGAAGGACGCATCATCGCCAAGCTCGGCCATCCGCATATCGTCACCATCTTTGATACCGGACATCACAACGATCTTTACTACATCGCGATGGAATACCTGGAAGCCGGTACGCTCAGGGAGCGGATCAGGGCGGGCCTGACGCCGGAACAGGCCGTGAATATTCTGGGTCAGATTGCCCGGGCGCTGGGTTACGCGCACCGCCAGAATTGCATTCATCGCGATATCAAACCAGCCAATATTCTGTTCCGTGATTCGGAGATCGCGGTGTTATCGGATTTCGGGATTGCCAAGAACCTGGAGGATCAGACCCAGTTGACCGCGATCGGCTGGCGGGTTGGGACACCGAATTACATGAGCCCGGAACAGACCCTGGGCAAGCCGGTGGACGGGCGCAGCGACCTGTACGGCCTGGGGGTGTTGTTCTACGAGATGCTGACTGGAAGCCGGCCTTATCAGGGCAAGGATGCGTTCGATACGGCGATGCTGCATTTTCAGGCGCCAATCCCGACTCTGCCGGAGCCGTTACGGCGCTTTCAGCCGACTCTCGAAAGGTTGCTGGCCAAGACTCCGGAGGCGCGATTCCGTACCGCCGAGGATCTGGTCGAGGCCCTGTCCAATCCCATCCCCGCCAAGCCTGCGGCGGTGGACGTCAAGCCCTGGTGGCGGCAACCACCGATCTGGATTCTGGGGGTGCTGATGGCCGGGCTGGTCATGGCGCTGTGGATAGTGGCCTACCGGTAATTGCTCGGGGGAGCAGGGCATATTGCCCGCTATTGCAAGGCGGCAATGCTCTCAATGCTGACACAATGACACACAATAAATTGATTAAAATATCAATGGTTCGGACAGTTTTCAGACGGGGAGTGTCTGAATGATGCCGTAACTACCAACGGTTTCATAATCGAGGCTATTTTCCCTCAAAGTCTGGCCATGAGCTACGTAGGCTAAAATTTTCTTGAGGAAATGCTCATTGAAACACCGCCGGACGAGGCTGGCTATCGAGAAGGGGGTCGGGAGGTGGCCGAGGGTCCGAACCGCTGGCCGCTTACTCAGGGACACGGCGGGTGAGGCTGGTGTGGACGTGAAAGGTGAGGGCGTCGGTTCGGCGGGCTGGGCCCATGGGTCAAGACTTGGGGAGAAGGGTTCGACGCGGCGAAAGAACGGGGCGTTGAGACCGCAACCATAAGTTGTAGTTGCTGGACGAGGATATCGGTATCCGGGGTCCATTGGCTCGCAAGTTGCAAATCAGTAAAAATCAAGGTTGCCGCGAATCCTTGGCATCGACCGGGCGTTGCGGGCCACAAGCGTTCGTTTTCTCACAGACAAGAGGAGGATCGACCTGATGACTGTCGCCGAATCCAAAGTTTTAGATCTGCTGGGCAGCGAGGCTGAGGATTTACTGAGCCACACCTGCAAGATCCCCAAGGAACGGTTGCACCTCCCGGGTCCAGATTTCATCGACCGGGTACTAACGGTCACCGATCGTCCGATCTCGGTGCTGCGCAACTTACAGACGATGCTGAATCATGGCCGACTAGGTGGGACGGGATACCTGTCCATCCTACCGGTGGACCAAGGCATCGAACACTCAGCAGGCGCGAGCTTCGCGCCTAATCCGGACTATTTCGATCCGGAAAACATTATCAATCTGGCCTACGAAGGTGGTTGTAATGCGGTCGCATCGACGCTGGGCGTCCTTGGGGCCTGCGCGCGCAAATGGGCGCACAAGATCCCTTTCATTGTTAAAATCAATCACAACGAATTGATGACTTACCCCAACGTCTACGATCAGCGGCTGTTCGGTAGCGTGCGGCAAGCGTTCGAGATGGGGGCCGTGGCGATTGGAGCGACCATCTATTTCGGTAGCGCGCAGTCCACCCGGCAGATTGAAGAGATTTCCGCCGCGTTTGAGGAAGCGCATTCGCTAGGTCTGGTGACGGTGCTCTGGTGCTACACCCGCAACGAAGCGTTCAACCAGAAGCCGCAAGGTGGCCAGGATCATCACACGGCGTCCGATCTGAGCGGGCAGGCGAACCATCTCGGCGTGACGATCCAAGCGGACATCATCAAGCAGAAGCTGCCCACGCATACGGGTGGTTATGTCGCGCTGAATACCGGCGATTCGTCCTACGGCAAGTTCGACCAGCGGATTTATACCGATTTGCAGGGCGCCAGTCCTGACGGCAGCGGCGGTCATCTCATCGACCTGACCCGTTACCAGGTCATGAATTGTTATATGGGCCGCAGTCCGTTGCTGAACTCGGGTGGCGCCTCCAGCGGGGCGGGCGATCTGGGCGAAGCGGTAAAGACGGCGATCATTAACAAGCGCGCGGGCGGCATCGGGTTGATCTCGGGTCGCAAGACCTTCCAGAAGCCGCTGAAGGAGGGTGTTGAACTGTTCAATGCCATCCAGGACGTGTACCTGGACCCTTCGATCACGGTAGCATAGGCATCGCCAGCATCCGGTTTCACGGATCTGCGTTGGGAGCCGGCCGGAAGAAGCCAGCTCCTAATCCTATTCTTCACGTATGACGAATTTTATCCTTATCTATATATTCGTCGATCGGATTTTGCCGCCAGCCACCTTGTTCATCTTTTTGGTATTCTTCCAACACTTTTCGCCAAGCCAACTTATGAGCGGTTTCAGCGAGGTCCGCTTCATTCATGTTGGTCTCCGAAGCTCGATTTTTCTCAATGGCTCGGTTGTATGAAACCCGATAGAGTTCCTGCGCTAATTCCGGCAACTCTTCACGAATAGATGGGGGAAGTTCGGATAATTGGGTGTACATGATTTAGCCTCCTGGTAAGGAATCATTCAAACCATAAATATGCCACATCTTGGTGAAAAAGCAAATCGAACCTGCGACCGACGTGTGTGCCGCCGTTTCTGGATCGATTGGTGATCGTTACTGCCTAGCAACCCTGGGTCCGACTACATGTTGTCCGTATTTGTAACTTTTGCAAGAAATTATTGGTAAACTTTACAATCCGACGCGGGTTTCCCGTTGGATTGTAAATGGCAAATCGGTAATCTGGCCATTCTTTTTATTAAAAAAGAGGAGATGATTGATGAACCATCAACATTCAGTGTTGTTGCTCGTGGATATTCAACCTGACTTTATGCCGGGTGGCGCTTTGGCGGTGGAGGGTGGCGCTGAAATCGTGGAACCGGTGCGGCGTCTCATGGAATCCGACCGGTTTGGGTTGCTGATCGCCACGCAGGACTGGCATCCACTGGGACATATTTCCTTCGCCAGCAGCCATCCGGGGCGAAAGCCTTTCGAAACCCTCGAACTCCACGGTCATCCGCAAACGCTGTGGCCGGATCACTGCGTTCAAGGCTCGGCGGGCGCTCGGTTATATTTGGAGCTACCCTGGGATCGGGTCGCCGCCATCATTCGCAAGGGCATGGACCCGCAAACCGATTCCTATAGCGGTTTTCGCAACAATTGGAACGCGCATGGCGAACGCCCGGCGACCGGGCTGGCCGGGTATCTGCGAGAGCGGGGCATTCAAGAAGTGTACGTTTGCGGTTTGGCCCGCGATGTCTGCGTCCGTTGGACGGCCGAGGATGGCGCCGATGCCGGATTTCAAGTCTATTTGCTTTGGGATGTCACCCGTTCCGTGGATCCGACGGGCGATCACCTCCTCAAACAAGCCTTAATGAAGCGGGGCGTGACCATCACCACCACAGAAGAACTCGGTCGATAAGCGGCGAATTTTTTAATCCACGATTGAACACTACCCGGTACAGGCTCTCAAGCGGACCGAACCTTTTCGGCATCTCTTGCTGGAGCGAAGATAGTTTGGAGCTGACCGTCACCGGATACGCCGGGTCGGCTGGCGTGATGGCGCGTACAGCGTCCGGCAAGAGGGCAACCTGCTGCTTGGCATGCGCGCGCGCCGCTTCGAGGTCCACGCGACCCGCCGTCAAGCGTGTGCCGTCACGCATCACGGTCTCAGCAATGGAAAGGTCTTGAAACGTTCCAGATCGCCCTTGACACGGTTTTTGGTGATGCCAATGAAATCACCCACGTTTTCGATAATTCCCTGAGGTTCGTATTCCAACTTCAACATGATCCGCGTGGATGAATCGGAAAGACGATGGAAGGTCACGACTCCCGCATTCCGAGCGCCTTCATCAGAACGCCAGGCAATTCGCATATCGGGAACCTGCTCGGTCAAACGAGCGGACCACTTCTCGATTTTACCACCGATATTAGCTCGCCAGTACAGCCGCTTTTCATCCAATTGCTTCACTTCCTCAATATCTTGCATGAACCGAGGGAACTCTTCAAATTGAATCCACTGATTATAGGCGGTGGAAACAGGAACCTGAACATCGATTGATTGTTCGATTGTAGCCATATCAGTCACTCTCCCATTAGTTAAAACCGAGTCAAGTTTCTTGCAATGGTGATGCCATCATCACGCACTCACCCGTCGCCCGATTCCAGAGTGATTCAGCCGGCGAACAGCCACGCAACCGTCACGGCGATGGCGACCAGCACTAAAGAAAACAGGGTGCCGACGCGGCGGGCCTGTAAATGCAACATGGGGGTCTCCTCAGACCAGATCGAAGCGTTCGGAATACAAACGCAGCGTGTCCACGCCGCGCGCGTTGAGGGCGGGCTCCACCTGATCCATCATCGGCGGCGGGCCACATACGAAATAGTCGATGTCCGGCGCATCGTCGGGCAGATGCCGATCGAGCAACTCGGCGTCGATGTAGCCGGTTTCGCCATCCCAGGCGTCGGACGGTTCGGCGAGCACGTGGACGAGGGTGAGCGCGAGGGCATCGGCCAACTCTTCAAGCGCTTCGCGCATGATGATCTCGTCCTCGCTCTGGTTGGCATAGATCAGCCACATCGACTCCTGATCCCCGCGCTCGCGGCGCGCGCGCAGCATCGAGAGGATCGGGGTGATGCCGATGCCGCCGGCGATGAACACCGCGCGACGATCCTCACTTTCCGGCATCGAGAACACGCCATAGGGCCCCTCCAGGAAGGCCCGCGCGCCCGGTTCGACACTGGCCAGGCGGCGGGTGAAATCGCCGGCCTGCTTGACGACAAACTCGAGCCGTATCGGATGGGTCGGGCTGGAGGACATCGAGAAAGGGTGCTGCTGCAGCGAGAAGGGAGTATCGCCCAGGGTCAGCCAGGCAAACTGTCCGGGCTTGAAAGCCATGCCCGAATGGCCGTCGGCCTCAAGCACCAAACGGGTGGAGCCGGCGCGCCGGACTTCGACTTCCGCCACGCGCCATGGATGGCGCCGCAGGCGCCACGGCCGCCACAGCCGGGTTTCCAGCAGCAGCAGCAACGGGATGGCGATGACGACGCTCACCGCCCACTGCGTGGCGACGCCGCCGGTATGGTGGGCGGCCATCAGCGCGTGTCCCAGGCCACCGGCGACCACGAACAGCGCCAGGACGGCATGGATGGTGCGCCAAGTTTCGTACTGCAGGCCCAGTGGCTCGCGCCACAGCGAGCTGACGATCAGCGCCGATAGCGTCAGCACCAACCCGGCCAGCGTGCCGGCGCGCAACAGATCCACGCGGGGATCGATCCACGCCACGAAGCCGGGATCGCCCACCATGAACAGCAGTGGATGAACCAACACCAACATCCAGGCCATCAACCCGGTGCGGCGATGGAATTGCAACAGGTTGTCCTGCCCGACCCCGGCGGCAAACCAGCGCTGGCGACCGGAAGTCACCAACTGGGTCGCCAACATGCCGAGACCGAGCAGGCCCAGCATCGCACCGATCTCCACCAGCAAGCCCCGTGGGGGCGGTCGTTCGATGCCGAGCGCCAAGCCCATCGGCAGCAGCGCCAGCAGGCCATACAGCACCAGCCAGGCCAGGATCGCGATGGGTTTCAGCGGCATGGCGACGTAGCTCCCAAGGTGAGGGCCGGAGGCTCTCTAGCCCAGGCCGGATCCGCCTGAGGACCCGCTGAATAGTCTGGACCCCACGGGGTCGGCGGCGCTCAGCGGTCGGTGACGCCCCGGGCGATACGCTCGCCCAGATCCTGATCGATATGGCGCCAATACGCGAACGCGCGTTCCAACACCGGCTCGGAGACCCCGTCCTGGAGGTGGCCGACGACGTTGGCCACCAACCGGGCGCGGGCGTCCTCATCCATCACTTCACGCACCAGCGTGCCAGCCTGACCGAAATCGTCGTCTTCCACGCGCAAGGTGTATGCAGCGCGGACCATATCCCCGCTGGCCGGCCAGGTCTCAACGGTGGGGTAACGCGCGCCGTCCGCCTGTGGGCCGCCCTTGGAATTGGGTGCGTACACGGGGTCGGACACGTTCTGGATCCGCATCGCCCCGTCCTTGCTGTAGCTGTGCACGGGCGACTGCGGGGTGTTGACCGGGATCTGCCTGTAGTTGGCGCCGAGGCGGGCGCGGTGGGCATCGGCGTAAGCGAAGATACGACCGATCAGCATCTTGTCGGGGCTGATGCCGATGCCAGGCACCAGATTATTGGGCTCGAAGGCGGCCTGTTCGATTTCGGTGTGGTGGTCGGTCGGATTACGATCCAGCGTCAGCCGACCGACCTCGATTAGCGGGTAGTCGCCGTGCGGCCACACTTTGGTCAGATCGAACGGATTGAACCGGTAGGTCTCCGCATCGGCAAAGGGCATGATCTGCATGTGGAGGGTCCAACTCGGAGGGTCACCCCGTCGGATCGCCTCGAACAGGTCACGGGTATGGTAGTCGCCATCGATACCGGCCAGCCGATCGGCTTCCTCCTGGGTGAGAAAATCGATGCCCTGGTCGGTGTGGAAATGGTACTTCACCCAGAACTTCTCGCCCTTGGCGTTTACCCACAGGTAGGTATGGCTACCGTAGCCGTTCATGTGCCGCCAGGTCTTGGGAATCCCGCGGTCGCCCATGAGCCAAGTTACCTGGTGCGCCGACTCCGGCGACAGCGTCCAGAAGTCCCATTGCATGTCGTGGTCGCGCAGGTTGGAGTCCGCCCGACGCTTCTGGGAACGAATGAAATGCTGGAACTTCATCGGGTCACGGATGAAGAACACCGGCGTGTTGTTGCCGACGAGGTCGTAGTTGCCCTCGGTGGTGTAGAACTTCACCGCGAAACCGCGCGGGTCGCGCCAGGTATCAGGGCTGCCGCGCTCGCCGGCGACGGTTGAAAAACGCACCAGCACGTCGGTCTTGGCGCCCGGCTGGAACAGCGCGGCCTCTTGGTGTGGGCGCTGACGTCCTGGGTGACCTCGAAACGCCCGAACGCCCCACTGCCTTTGGCGTGCGGCTGGCGCTCGGGGATGCGCTCGCGATTGAACTGCGCCATCTGTTCGATCAGGTAGTGGTCGTGCAGGAGAATCGGTCCGTCCGGTCCGATGGTCAGGGAATGCTCGTCGCTCGATACCGGGATCCCGGCATCGGTCGTCGTGGGCTTGCGGTCTTCGCTTGTCATGATCTAACTCCTAAATCCTTCTATTGCAAAACACTCAGGATGATTTAATCGATTGAATCAACCAACTCCAATCGAATTTTTCCGGATGAGCGATATACTCATCGGCATTTTCCGAGACCTGTTCGAGGAAACTTTTTTTCAAGGTAAATTGTGCGTCCGGCTCATGAATACCCTCGCGAACGGGCGCGAATTGACCACATCGCTCGGCGCATGGCGGCGATCACCTCCGC
>JAWOHQ010000108.1:0-3592 GCA_046485105.1 Candidatus Competibacteraceae bacterium
ATGGGCTGGCACTGGCTGGACACCCACGACGTGCTGGCCGTGCCTTACGACGTGCCGATCCCCGGCTACCGCAACGGCACGGTCAACACCCTGCGGTTATGGTCGGCCGCCGCCACCGACGAATTCGATTTCGAGGACTTCAACTCCGGCAGCTACACCGAGGCCGTGGGCGCCAAGAACATGGCGGAAAATATCACCATGGTCCTCTACCCGAACGACGCCACCGAGAGCGGTAAGGAACTGCGGTTGCGCCAACAGTATTTCCTGGCCTCGGCCAGCCTGCAGGACGTGATCCGGCAATGGGTGCGGGTCCATGGCGAGGACTTCAGCCAGTTCGCCGACAAGAACTGCTTCCAGCTCAACGACACCCATCCCAGCATCGCGGTGGCGGAAATGATGCGGCTGCTGATGGACGAACACGACATGAATTGGGATAAAGCCTGGGCGATCACCACCCAAGTGATGGCTTACACCAACCACACCCTGCTGCCGGAAGCGCTGGAGCGGTGGTCGGTGCGGTTGTTCCGGCAACTGCTGCCACGGGTTTTGGATATCATCTATGAGATCAACGCCCGCTTCCTGGCCGAGGTCGCCCGCCGCTGGCCCGGCGATATCGACCGCCAGCGCAACATGTCACTGATCGAGGAAGGTTACGAGCAGCAGGTGCGCATGGCCTATCTGGCCATCGTCGGCAGCTTCTCGGTCAACGGCGTCGCCCAACTGCATTCGGATCTGCTCGTTCGGGGGCTGTTCCGCGATTTCTACGAGCTGTGGCCGAATAAGTTCAACAACAAGACCAACGGGGTCACGCAGCGGCGCTGGATGGCCAGTTGCAACCCCGGCCTGAACGCGCTGCTCACCGACACCATCGGGCCGGGCTGGGTCACCCAACTGGACGAATTGCGCAAGCTGATTCCCTACGCCGACGACGCCAAATTCCGGGCGCGCTGGCGGCAGGTCAAGCACGACAACAAGGTCCGGCTGGCCAGCTTGGTCGAGGCCGATTGTGGGGTCACCTTCAACACCCAGGCCATGTTCGACGTGCAGGTCAAGCGCATGCACGAGTACAAGCGCCAGTTGCTCAACATTCTGCACGTCATCCACCTGTACGACCGGATCAAGCGCGGCGACGCCGCCGACTGGACGCCGCGTTGCGTGCTGCTGGGCGGCAAGTCGGCGCCGGGCTATTACATGGCCAAGCTGATCATCAAGCTGACCAACAACGTCGCCGAGGTCATCAATAAGGATCCTGAGGTTGGCGACAAGCTGAAGCTGGCGTTTCTGCCGAACTATCGGGTGACCGCGATGGAAATCATCTGCCCCGGCACCGACCTGTCCGAGCAGATCTCGACTGCTGGCAAGGAGGCCTCGGGCACTGGCAACATGAAGTTCATGATGAACGGCGCGGTCACGATCGGCACCCTGGACGGCGCCAATATCGAAATCCGCGAGGAATGCGGCGACGAGAACTTTTTCCTGTTTGGGTTGACCGCCCAGGAAGTCGAGGAGCGGCGGCAGAACTACAATCCGGTGGAGATCATCCACGGCGATTCCGACATCGCGCGAGTGATGCATTTACTGGAAAGCGCCCACTTCAACCAGTTCGAACAGGGCATCTTTGATCCGATTCTGCACTCGCTGACCAGCCCGCACGACCCGTGGCTGACCATCGCGGACCTGCGCGGTTTCATCGATGCGCAAAAACTGGCTGCGCAAGCCTATCAGGATCAGGAACGCTGGACGCGGATGAGCATTCTCAATACCGCCACCAGTGGCAAGTTCTCCACCGACCGCACCATGCTGGAGTACAACGCCGAAATCTGGAAGCTGAAGCAACTGCCGGAGATGCTGCTGGCGTAACCAGCACCGGATTTTCCGAGGTCCGATCCCCCCGCAAGGGGGGATTTTTTTCTTCAGGATGTCGCCAGTACGCTCAGCGTGACGATTCGCTCCCCCTGCGCCGCTCGCGGCGGCGAGTCCCGGCGTCCCGCGATCCGAACTACGGAGAGCAAGGAAATCAGGACGCAAGCCGGTCGGGCAAGACATCCTTGAGCCTGGCGCGCGCCTCGCGCAGCATCGTCTCGGTGGTGGCCCAGTCCACGCAGGGGTCGGTGATCGAGACCCCGTACTGGAGTTGCGAGCGGTCGGCGGGAATCGATTGATTGCCCCAGCCCAGGTTGCTCTCGATCATGAACCCGACGATGGAGCGATTGCCTTCCAGGATCTGGTGGGCGCAATCGTGCAGCACCAGAGGTTGCAACGCCGGGTCCTTGCGGGCGTTGGCGTGGCTGCAATCCACCACGAGATTCAGCGGCAGCTGGTTTTTGGCCAGCTCCTTTTCGCACAGGGCAATGGTCACCGTGTCGTAGTTGGGTCCTTCCGCGCCGCCGCGCAGCACTACATGGCCGTAACGATTGCCGGTGGTGCGGATGACCGCCGACTGGCCGTACTGATTGATGCCGAGAAAGCTATGCGGCCGGGAAGCGGATTGCAAGGCATTGATCGCGACGTCCAGATTGCCGCTGGTGGCGTTCTTGAACCCGACCGGCGTGGACAGGCCGCTGGCCATTTCTCGATGGGTTTGCGATTCGGTGGTGCGGGCGCCGATGGCGGTCCAGGCGATCAGATCGCCCAGATATTGCGGGCAGATCGGGTCCAGCGCCTCGGTGCCCGTGGGCAGGCCCATCTCGGCGATCTCCAGCAGCAGTTCGCGGGCGATGCGCAAGCCTTCGGCGATGTCGAAGGAGTCGTCCAGGTGGGGGTCGTTGACCAACCCCTTCCAACCGACCGTGGTCCGGGGCTTCTCGAAATAGACCCGCATGATCAGATACAGGGTGTCGCCGACCTCCTCGGCCAGATCCCGCAAGCGCCGCGCGTAATCGCGGGCCGCCGCGACGTCGTGGATGGAGCAGGGTCCGACCACCACGAACACCCGGTGATCCTGATGGTCGAGAATGCGTTGCACGGTCTGACGGCCGGCGAGCACCGTGGCTTCGGCGGCAGCGGTCAGCGGCAGGCGCTGCTTGATGTCGTCGGGGGTCGGTAAGACGTCCTGAGCGGCGACATTGACGTTGTTGATCAGATTCGGATGCATGGCGGTTCCTGCGGATAGCGAAAACAGCGCCCAGGAGTTGGGCAGTCAGAAAGGGCTTCCATCATAGTGAAGTGGAATCCCCAGGGAAATGGCGGAAGGATACCAGGAGCAGGTTCGTTGCGACTCGGCGCTCGGTGGGATGGCGTCCTATTCGCCGCTCTCACGCAAGCTGATGATCGGCCAGCCGCGTTCCTGGGCATGCTGGGCCAGGAACGCGTCGGGGTCCACCGCCACCGGATAGCGGACCCGGCCGAGCAGAGGCAGATCGTTATGGGAGTCGCTGTAAAACCAGCTCTGATCGAGGTCGTGGCCGGTTTCCGCCAGCCACTCGCTCAGCCGTTCCACCTTGCCGTGCTGGAAGCAGGGAATGCCAAACGAGCGGCCGGTATAGCGCCCGTCGGCGAATTCCACCTCGGTCGCCAGGAGGTGCGGCACGTCGAGCAGATCGGCGATGGGCGCGGTGATGAAGCGGTTGGTCGCGGTGATGATCAGCAGGGT
>JAWOHQ010000220.1:0-2932 GCA_046485105.1 Candidatus Competibacteraceae bacterium
GCCGAACTGATCCAGGTGAAGGGCACGGTGATGACCTCAGCGCCCGGCCCGATCCCCAACGCCCGCAGGGCGATTTCCAGACTGTCCGTCCCGCTGGCCACGGTGATGCCGTGTTTCACCCCGACGTATTCCGCCAGCGCCGCTTCCAGTTCGGCGATCTCCGGTCCCAGGATGTACTGGCCGTGGTGAAGAACACGGTGGAGATTCCGTTCCAGTGGGGACCGAATGGCATCCTGCTGGGTCTTCAGATCGATGAATTCCAGAGCGGCGTTTTCCATCGGTAACAGGCAATACTGAGTGGGAGTGATCGTTTTGTCAGGATGGGCGTCAAGCAACTTCCGGTCGCGAGTCAGAAGTTTGATGGCGCCGGGCGGGAAACGGTTGAGTGTGCGAACCAGTTGCTCATCCTCGGGATCATCACTGTCGAACACGTCCCCCTCGCCCGCCAGCGCCGCGAGCCAGTGTTTGTCGGCGGTAAAAACCTTGAGCAGATTACGCGCCTGCCGGCTCAGTTGCTTGGCGGAGGGTGATGGCGAGTCCGGTCGTTGGCTTTGCTTGAGTTCCTGGCGGGTCACATATTCCAGTGTTTGCGCACTGCCCGCATACAGCCAGAGGCGTCCGCCTTCGTAAAGGCATTTCGCAAGAGCCAGATCTGCATCCTGGTAAAACGGGGATCGCCTGGTGCATACATCCACCGCCACATTGATATCCAACAACAGGTCCATGGATTTCAGCGATCCTCGCGCTGGGCAAAAGCCGCAATCCGCTCTCGTTGTTTGGCCGTGAGTTCAGGCAATTCATCATCCGGTGGCAGCGGGGCATGGCGGATGGCGTCCAGCCGGTCCCGCATGGCCTGGGCTTGGGCCAGCACTTCGGGCGGCAAGTGGTAGGTGACCGGCGTTGAACTCACCAGTTCTGCATCCGGCACTTCGACGATGAGTCGCAGGCGTTCATGCCTGAGTTGCAATGGATCAATGAATTCCAGGCGACCGTGGTCGTACAGGGCTTCGACGCGCATGGTTCAGTCCTCCAAGAAGCTGAGCGTGTTTTGGTGGAGTTGATAGCGCGCCCCGGTTGCCGGGCAGGTCGCCACGCCATCTCCTTCGAGAGGCAAATTCAGTCGCTCGCCATGCCGGCTCATCCAGCCGATCTGGCGCGCGGGGACGCCGGCCATGAGCGCGTAGGGTTTGACGTCCCGGTGGATCACCGCTCCGGCGGCGACGAAGGCATACTCGCCAATCGTGACGCCGCAGATGATCGTGCAGTTCGCCCCCAGGGTCGCGCCGCGCCGCACCACGGTATCCTGATAATCGTCCTTGCGCGACACCGCCGAGCGGGGATTATAGACATTGGTAAACACCATGCTCGGCCCGCAGAAGACGTCGTCTTCCAAAATCACGTTGTCATACACCGACACGTTGTTCTGAATCTTGACGTTATTGCCGATCGCCACCCGGTTACCGACAAACACGTTTTGACCCAGCGAACAGTCCCGCCCGATCCGCGCCCCGCCGCAGACGTGGACGAAATGCCAGATCCGGGTACCGGGGCCGATTTGTGCGCCGGGGTCCACAATCGCGGTTTCGTGTTGGTAATGGCTCATGACCGCCGCACTACCGTCGCCACGAAGGGATGGTAATCGCCCTGCATCCCCAAGGGTTGCGCCGCGCGGATGGCGTGGACGATCTCGATGCTGGGCCGGGCTTCCTCCAGCGGAAAGCCTGGACCCTCCAGAATGTGGCGGTAGGCGGCGGTGTGCAATTCGGTGAAGCCCTCGCTGAATTCGAAGGCTTCGCCGTCCACGGTGATCGCCCGGAAAGTGCGCTGGCCCTTGGCCTTCGCTTCGTCCGGCAGATAGGCCTCATTCACCGACAGAAACCAGCGTACCCGCGCATGGGCGAGGTGCAGGAAACCCGCCACCGCATCCTCTTGCCGCAGATGCACCCGGTTCTCTCTGACCGGGCCGAAAATCCAGCTCAGCATGTCGAAGAAATGTACGCCGATATTGGTCGCGACCCCGCCGGACTTGCTGAGATCGCCTTTCCAGGAAATGAAATACCAGCGGCCCCGGCTGGTGAGATAAGTCAGGTCAAGGTCGTAGACCTTGCCCGGATTCTCGGCCAACTCGCGCCGCACCCGTTCCCGCAACTCGATAATGGCCGGATGCAGGCGCAGTTGCAGGATGTTGTAGATTTGCCGGCCCTGTTCCCGCTGGATGTCCGCCAAGGCATCAATATTCCAGGGGTTCAACACCAGCGGCTTTTCGCAAATGGCGTGCGCGCCGCTGCGCAGGGCGAAACGGATATGGGCGTCGTGCAGATAATTGGGCGAAGCGATGCTGACATACGCCACCGGCTGGCCGTTGCGCCGCAGTTTGTCCACATGCCGGTCGAAGCGCTCGAACTCCACGAAAAAGCGGGCGTCGGGAAAGTAGCGGTCGATGATCCCGACTGAATCGCTTTTATCGACCGCCGCCACCAGGGTGTTCCCGGTGTCCTTAATCGCTTTCATGTGACGTGGGGCGATGTAACCGGCGGCGCCGATCAGGGCAAAGGCAAACGGTGGCATGGAATTTTACGCAATTAGGTCAAAATCGGTCGAAAACCGTCACTCGACGGCAGTCGGGCGCGGCGGCGGGTCGCTTCGGTGGAGTCAGCACCAGGACTCAAGCAAGTCATAGGCCAGAAAAAACCCCGATCCATCCCCACCGGTGCCCGCGTTGCTTCGTCATCCCGCGTCCCCATCCGACGTGAACCCCCGGCGCCGCGGCTCGTCCCCCCCCGTGCGGCGCTGATCCTCCTCAACCCCCGTGTAGTGCAGCGCGGAGATCTGCTCCGAAACCAACACGATCAAAAACAGCGACAGCGAGTAGATCAGCAACACGGCGCTCATGTTGGTGAAGCGGCTCATGGTGAAGTAGGTATAGCCGTAG
>JAWOHQ010000241.1:0-6127 GCA_046485105.1 Candidatus Competibacteraceae bacterium
CGCACACGCACCCTTCACCGGCAGAGCAGGACGAAGGTGCCTTACCCGGTGGTGGCGCTGGTGGGATATACCAACGCCGGCAAGTCCACCCTGTTCAACCGGCTCACCGGGGCAGAGGTGCTGGCTAAGGACATGCTCTTCGCCACGCAATTTGCCCGTTGGGCCGCTCGCCGCCGAGATCGCCGCTCCAACGGGCGATGAAGGCTTCAAGCCGTTCGGCGGCGGGGTCAGGGAGGTCGTCGGGGGGCATGGGCGGCGATCTTGGTGAGGTGAGGGGAAGGCCACTTTGGAAGCGTAGCCGGCCAGGTTCCTGAAAATATAGCTAGTGCCTGACCGGAAAGGCCCCCATTGCATCGTCAGCGAGGCGACCCCGGCGCCCGGTTTCGTAGGGGCACGGCGCGCCGTGCCCCTACTTGAGGATCACGAACTGCACGACAGGCAAGATTACCAGCGGAGACTGCCATGAGCGCCAAACCTTATCGGAGTCATGCTGAAGCCACCATCGAAAGCTTCCGCAAAGACCCCCGGTTCGCTGCTGAATACCTCAACGCGGTATTGCAAGACGGCGATCAGCAAGAACTGTTGATCGCATTGCGTTATCTGGCCGACGCCTTTGGTGGCGTATCCCGGTTGGCGGAGCAGGCCGAATTGAATGCGACAGCCCTGTATCGCACCCTTTCACCACAGGGCAACCCAGAGCTTAAGAGCCTGATTGCCTTGCTTAACGCCATGGGTATGCGTCTCGCCGTGCAACCTCTCGAGCAAAGCAGGTAGCCATCAACAAAAGCTACCCCGCAAGGTGGATCACTTGGCGGACAGACGTGTTACGCCGGGTGTTGCGAGAAGAACTCCATCCGCCGGCTTGATCCTAAGTGCGTGCTCGTTATCTTGAGGATCACGAACTGCACGACAACGCCGAACAGCCGGGCTTGTGGCGCGCCCACTCGGGCCGCTTTTCCGCCAGCGCCTCGTGCGCCGGTTGCTCGGTGTAGGGATGGCGCATCACCGCCAGCAAGGTCTCAAGCAGGGATGGATCGCCGCCCTCCGCCGCGTCGATGGCCTGCTGCGCGAGGTAGTTGCGCAACACGAACTTCGGATTGGCCTGGCGCATCCGCGCTCGGCGAACGGCGGGGTCGGCGGGGTCGCGCCGAACCCGCGCGATGTAGGACCGCAGCCACGCCGCCAGCCGCGCCGCATGCCTTGGCGCCAGGGCGTCCGGCGCGTAATGGGCGGCGCGCAGCGGTTCGATCAGCGCGGCGTCGCTCGCCACATCCGTCGAACCGTCGACCGGAACGTCGCCGAGCGTGCGGAAAAAGAGCGTCCAGTCGGTCTCAACGGCCTGAAGCAATTCGAACAACTCGGCGAGCAGTGGTTCGTCGTCGGCGTCTTCGAGCGCCGCCAGCCCGAGTTTAGCCGCCATCAACTCGCGATAGGTCCGCGCGAAGGTCATGCGATACCCATTCAGGCCCTGCTCGATGCCTTCAGCGCCTTCGAGCAACGGCCCGAGCGCGTCCCCGAACCGCGCCAGATTCCACAACCCGATATGGGGCTGGTTCGCGTAACAGTACCGCCGCCCGCTTTCGTCGGTGGTGTTGGGCGTCCAGCCGGGGTCGTAGGGTTCGAGCCAGCCGTAAGGGCCATAGTCAATGGTCAAGCCCAGAACCGACAGGTTGTCGGTGTTCATGACCCCATGCACGAAGCCCACCCGCATCCAGTGGGCGATCAGAATCGCGGTGCGGCGGCACATCTCCGCGAACCAGGCCGCGTAGCTTTCCAAAGAAGGCGGCCCGAGTTCGGGAAAGTGCGTCTCGATGATGTAATCCGCCAACTGCCGCAACGTCGCGACGTCGCCACGCGATGCGAACAGCTCGAAATTCCCCAACCGGACGAACGACGGCGCCACCCGGCAGACGATTGCGCCTGGCTCCTGCTGGGGGTTGCCGTCGTAGAACATGTCCCGCATCACACCTTGTCCGGTCGTCACCAGGCTGAGCGCGCGGGTGGTGGGGATACCTAAATGATGCATGGCCTCGCTGCATAGAAACTCCCGCACCGACGAGCGCAGGACGGCGCGCCCGTCGGCGCGGCGCGAGTACGGGGTCGGCCCGGCGCCCTTCAGTTGCAGTTCCCAGCGCTGGCCGGCGCGGTCGATCGCTTCCCCCAGCGAGATGGCCCGACCGTCGCCCAACTGGCCGGCCCATTGTCCGAACTGATGCCCGCCGTAACACGCGGCGAAGGGGCGCATGCCGGGCAACCGCCGATTGCCGGCCAAAACCTCGACGGCGGCACTCGTTACGGTGGCGGGCCGCGCGACGCCCAACACATTCCCCAGCTCCTCCGACCAGGCCAGCAGGCGCGGCGCGCGCACCGGCGTGGGTTCGACCCAACTGTAGCAGGACTCATGAACCTGACGAGGGCGGTTGACCGTACTCGGGTCGGCGGGCAGCGACCGGACGAAATGGTCGTCGAACGGCAGATCGCAAAGATCGACCGCCGAAGCCGCAGGGGTCAGGTTTTGGAAAATCATGGGGTCGGTCATGCGGGTTCCTGAATGGGAGCCAGCGATGATCGCTGGCGATGGCGGTTGAATGCTCTTTTGGGCCCAGTGCCGACCGTTTAGTTTCTTCGCGGACTAACCCATTGAAAATAAAGCCCTAACCCCCAACCCCTCTCCCACAGGGAGAGGGGAGTTTTTGTACAGCCTCTACGAGGCATGAAGAAGCCTTGGCGCATAGCGCCGACCATGCGTCGCTGCCTGATGCGGGCGATCATAGGCCATGGCGGATCGATATACTGGAGAAACCCATCAACGCCTGATCACCGCGATTCTGGCGTTGGGCGATCTGCTGTAGCGTCGGCAGCCCTGGTGGTCGCCCATCAGCCTGTTCCGCCACAAGGACCCGCATTCGCGACGGCGATGGTGAAAAACTCATATCGCCACCCGCCTGATACGATGAGCATGGGTTAAAATCCGCGGCGACCGATGCTGAACCGGTCTCGATCATCGTCTCAATCCCGTTGAACAGGAAAAGAACATGAAATTCGTGAATACCTTACTTCTGGCAATGACCCTGATCGCAGGCAGTTTGACCACTCCCGCACTGGCCGGCGACACCGATCCACTGTTTGTGAACATGACCACGGAAGACGCCCATCGCGCCAGCATGGCAATTACCTTTGGCAAGGCGCAAATGGAGCGGGGACATCCGCTGACCCTTTTTCTGAACGACAAGGGAGTCTTCGTGGGAGCCAGGGGCAATGCTGAGAAATACCCGGAGCAGCAAAAAATGCTGAGTGAAATCATGAGCAAAGGCGGTGTGGTCATCGCCTGTCCGATGTGCATGAAGCATTACGGCGTCGCAGAAGCCGACCTGCTGCCCGGTATTCAGGTCGGCAAGCCGGAATTGACCGGAGCCGCCTTGTTCAAGGACGACAGCAAGACGATGAGCTGGTAGCCAGCTTTCAACCTTTGCGGCATCAGGCCGTTGCGGAGGGATCGAGCAAGATGGCTCGGTCTCTCCGCTTGCTTTTCCGGGATGAACGGTTGTCGGTCAGCCGCACACCCGCCGGCGGGCCTCGCGATCCAACGGATCGGGCTCCAGTCCCAGGCAGGGCTGGCGCGGATGGTCCCACAGCGCCTGCTGTTCATCCCTGCTATTGAATGGCGGAACAGCAGGATTATACTTCTGTGTAATTAGTTGGATTCCTGGAAAAAGTTTACCAATGCGTAGGGTGGATAAGCGAAGCGCTTGGCTTGGTCCAGGATAGTGACGAAACCGTCTTCATCGATCCGGACGATGTCGCCGGTGGCGCGCCAGTCAGGTTCACGCTCGGCGCGTGGCGGAACTCCGGCGTCCGGTTGGTCCGGCGACTGATAGTCGGCCACGATGTTCGCCCCGCGCACATACAGCCGGCCGCCGTCGGCGACGCCCGCCACCGGCTCCAACTCATGGTCGATACCCGGCAATAATTTGCCGACCGTGCCAGCGCGATGATGGCGACGGCTGTTCGCGGCCAGCAGCGAACCAACGTCGTTCGGGCCGTAACCCTCGCTGATCCGAATGCCGAATTTTTCCGCCCACAGCCGGCGGGTTTCCTCCCGCAGTGGTTCCTCACCCGTCACCACCAGTCGCACGTTGAAGAAATCGTAGGGGTCAGCATGGCGGCCATAGCTCATCAGGAGGGTATCCGTGCCGAATAGCACCGTGGCGCGGCGTTCGTAAGCCAGTTCCGGGATGACGTGATAGTGCAGGGGCGAGGGATAAAGGAGCACCCGACTTCCCAGCAGCAGCGGCGTCAGCGTGGCGGTGGTCAGGCCGAAGGCGTGAAACGGCGGCACGGGGTTCAAAATCACGTCGCGCGGGGTCAGGTCGAACACGGCGCGCGTCTGGGCAACGCTGGCCAGCAGACTGCGATGAGTCAACACCACGCCTTTCGGTTCCTGCTCGGAGCCGGCCGCGAACAGGATCGCCGCCGGATCGTCGGCGCGCACCGGTCCGGCCATCCGCCGGAAGCTCAGGGCGGGAACCAGCGCCCGCGTCCATCCCCGCAAGCGAACGGGCAAGGTCGCCCGTGGCTGCAAATCCTCCAGAAACAACACCCGAACCGGCTCACCCAAGGCGGCGACGTGCGATTGCAGATTGGCGGTTTCCACGAAGACCCGCGAGGTGATAACCGTCTTTATGTGAGCGGTGCGGCAGGCGCTGAGGAGCGTGGGAGCACCGGCGGCGCAGTTCAGGAAAACCGGCGCCCGTCCGCGCAGGTGCAAAGCCAGGAAGGCGATGATCGCGGCGACGCTGTTCGGCAGCAGCAGACCGACCTTCCGCTGGTCGGCGCATTCGGGTTCCAGCAGTTCAGCAAGGATGAAGGCGCAAGCGAACAACGCCCGCCAGCCGAGTCGTTGCTGGGCGTCTTCCAGAATCACGCGGCGACCGCCATGCCGTTCCCAGGCTTCCAGCATCGCCGACACCAGCGGCTGGTCGATCTTCATCCCCGCATAGGCCAACTCGACCATCAGGTCGTCCAGTTGCCGGCCCAGTTGCCGGCGGCGGGCGCGACTGTTGCCGGCGGGCGCGGACAGCCGGCGCGGCGGCAACATGGTCAGCCGGACGCGCGGCAACAGCCGTCGGCGCGCGATGCCGCCCAGACGGGACAGCAGGCTGTATTGCGCGCCCTCGATGTACACCGGCACCAATGCGGCGTCGGCCTTGTCGGCGGCCAGCGCCGGACCCTCGTAGATTTTCATCAACGCCCCGGTAATGGTGATCCGACCTTCCGGGAACACCGCCACCCGTTCGCCGGCCTTGAGGTGTTGGATCAGGGTTTTCAGGTAATGTGAATTGGTCGGGTCGATGCTGATGTGGCGGGTGACGGCGATGAACGGCTTCACCCACCAGTGCCGGGCCATGTGCGTGTTGATCACGAAGATCGGCACGTCCGGCAAAAACGCCGCCAATAACGCCCCGTCCAGATAGGACACATGATTGGCGACGATCAGCAACCGGGGCTCGTCGTGGGGATAGTGCTCCCAGCCGCGCAGTTCCACCCGAAACAGCCGCCGGAACAGACCACGGGCCAGCCGTTGCAGCACATGACGCATGATTCAGTGCAAGCCGTGTTCGCGGGTCGCGGCGAAACGGATTTCCGGCCAGCGTTCCTGGGTGAGTTGCAGGTTAACTCGGGTAGGGGCGATGTAGACCAGTTCGCCGTGATGGTCGAGCGCCAGGTTGTCGCGCAGCTTGTTCTTGAATTCCTCGAAGCGCTTGGCGTCGGCGCAACTGACCCAGCGGGCGGTGGTGACGTTGACGTTCTCGAAGCCGCATTCCACGCCGTACTCACCGCGCAGGCGGAAGGCGGCCACGTCGAATTGCAGGATGCCGACCGCGCCCAAAATCAAATCGTTGCTGTTGAGCGGACGAAACAGTTGCGTCGCGCCTTCCTCGCAGAGTTGCTCCAACCCTTTCTGCAACGCCTTCATTTTCAGAGGATCGCGCAAGCGGGCGCGGCGGAACAGTTCCGGAGCGAAGTCGGGGACGCCGGTGAAGCGCAGGTCCTCGCCCTGGGTGAAGGTGTCGCCGATGCGGATGGTGCCGTGGTTGTGCAAGCCGATGATGTCGCCGGGATAAGC
>JAWOHQ010000254.1:0-8224 GCA_046485105.1 Candidatus Competibacteraceae bacterium
CCGCCGCCGCCGCGCAGCAAGCCCGGATCGAGGCGGGCGTAACCCTGACCGTCGGTCGTGATCTGGCCCAGTTCGCTGTTGTTGCGGGCGTACAACCGCAAATCGATGCCGGCCAGCGGCTGGGCGGTGGCCAGCGAGCGGGCGAATACGTGCAGCCCGTCCTCGCCGCGCAAGGTGAACAGGCCGAGGTCCGAGACCACCAGCCATTGCGTGGCCCGGTTTTCGTAACGGCTCAGGTCCTTGCCGACGGGTTCGGCGGCCACGATGTAGATGCCGGGTTGCGGGTCGGGCAGAATTTCGGAGATCGGCACGGCGGTGGTGATGTCCTGATTGCGCTCGCCGCCGGCCAGGGTCAGGACGCCCTCCCAGACCTGTTCGCCCGAGCGCTGGGCGACCTGATTGAGATCGTAATCGTCCAACGCGTTGGTTAAACGACGACTGTCGATCTGCTGCAACAAATTACGGTCGTTGATGCGCAGCACCCGCACCCGCGCCACGTCCAAATTGACGCTGATCAGAGGTAGATGCTGGCCGCTGGTCCTGGGCAGCACGTAGGCCGCGCCCCGGAACCCCAGGGTGGGTTGGCGATCTTCGACCTCGGCGGTGAACTCCTGGCTGTTTCGGGTTTTCTCGCCCGCCGCCGAGGGAATGCCGGCCCGCGCCGTGATCGTATAGCGTTGGCCGTGCCGGACGCCTTCCGCGCACAGTTGCCGGTCGCGGGCGCTGACTACCGGCTGAATGGTCGGCTGAATGACCAGATAGTCCTCGTAATGAATCCGCCGGTCCTTGGACAGATCGTCGGAAAAGCGCAGGCAGATTTTCGGGGTCGCGCTGTCGGATTCCACCTCGACGCCCTTGATCTGGAAGGCGTGAGCCTCCACCAATTCCTGGTAGCGCTTGGCGATGCGGGGATTGTCCTCCAGTTCCAGCGCTTCGCGGAAGGCGGCGATGGCCGATTTAGGCTCCCGGTTCCGGTCGTACAGTTCGCCCAACTGGAGCAGGGCGCGGGCGCGCTCGGCCGGTGCGCGCGCCGCCTGGTAAGCGTTCCAGGCGGCTTGGCGGGTTCGCTCGCGGGCGCGGTCCACGTCCTGTTTGGCGTCCATCCGCGCCTGCCAGAACTGGCCGAGGCGCAACCAGGTCGCGGTCTGATCGGCACCGCCCGCGATGGCGGTTTCCTGGCTGGCGATGGCGGCGACCCAGTCCTGCCGCGCCGCCTGTTGCTCGGCCTGTTGGAGCAGGGAGTCCGGCGAGCGGTCGGCGGCGGCGCGACTGTCGCGGATCAGTTGCAGATACTGCGCCGCCGCCACGGCGAGCGGCGGATCCTCGACCGCCGGGACGCCGGGAGGGAGCAACAGGACGAGCAGCAGAAACGGATAAAGCAGAACGTGCATCGCGGGTTCCTCGGGGTACAAGCTTCGGTACAGGTCATGGCGTCGGCGGACCCGAACGGCGCTCCTACATTGTGCTTTAATGATAGCGGGTTTGAGGCGGTGAAAGTGGGAGGGGGATAGTTGGAAGGAGGTCGAACCTGTCTGCTCCCGGCGCAAGACCAACGCTTCGCGAAGAATTGCCGGTCTTGATGGATTATCCAGTGGAACAAGGATTACTAACTGTGAAAAAATACCGTGAATTATTTATTGCGGACTATTGGTTCTCACCGTGATCGATTCGGAGGGTTTTCGGCCCAACGTCGGGATCATCCTGTGCAACGAGGAAGGACGCCTGTTCTGGGCGAAGCGGATCGGCCAGCACTCCTGGCAGTTTCCCCAGGGCGGCATTCAGTGGGATGAGTCGCCCGAACAGGCCATGTTTCGCGAGCTGACCGAGGAAACCGGCCTGCGGCCCGAGCACGTGCAAGTGATCGGCTGCACCAAGGGCTGGTTGCGCTATCGCTTGCCCAAACGGCTGGTCCGACGCGGCGGCAAACCGATATGCATCGGCCAGAAGCAGATCTGGTTCCTGTTGCGGATGCTGGGCGACGAAGGCGCCGTGCGGCTGGATCTCTCAGAACGCCCCGAATTCGATCACTGGCAATGGGTGGATTACTGGTATCCGCTGCGGGCCGTGGTCCCGTTCAAGCGGCATGTTTACTGGCGGGCCCTGCGCGAATTGGCTCCCCTGTTATTCGCCGACCGCTGGTCCGAGGATCTGCTGGCCGAAGTCCAGGCATTCCGCCGCCGGTTCCGCAACCTGGAGACCCTCGATCTCGGTCCCGGGCCGCCGCCCTTGCCGGTGCGCCCCGCCCGGTCGGAACCCGCCGGGCCGGTAGCGCCAAAACAGCGGCTGGATCCGGTTCGGCCCTCAGCGGTCAGACCGGCGGTCGTCCTGCCGCTTCGGCGGACGGACCTTGGCCAGCACCCGGTCATCACCCGCATGGTGGTGGCGACGCGGCGCCGCGAATTGCTGGATACGGCGACCCCAAAGCCAGCGCTGGAATCTCCAGCGAAGGTTGCCTCCCTGGACGAGGTCCGATCGCCGCGCGCCGCCGCGTCGGACCCCTACCGCCTGTCCCGGCGCTGACGTTTTCCGCCCCGCCACCGGTTGCCTGTTGAGGACGGCCCCATGCTGGATACCCTGCGGCGCATCGTGCAGGACATCAACGCCACCCGCGACCTGAACGAAGCGCTCCACCTCATCGTCGCCGAGGTCAAGGCCGCCATCCACACGGATGTCTGCTCGGTGTATATGACCGACCACACGCGCGGCGAGCACGTGCTGATGGCGACCGACGGCCTGCGTCCGGGCGCGATCGGCAAGGTGCGACTGAAGTTCGGGCAGGGACTCGCCGGGTTGGCCGCCAGCCGCGCCGAACCGGTCAACGTCGAAAACGCGCCCGCCCATCCCGCCTTTCGCTACATCGCCGCCACCGGCGAGGCGCCCTTCCACGGGTTTCTCGGCGTACCGATCATCCGTCGGCGCAAGGTACTGGGCGTGCTGGTGGTGCAGCAGCGCGAACAGCGCAAGTACACTTCCGACGAGGAATCCTTCGTGGTGACGCTGGCCGCGCAACTGGCCGGCTGCATCAATCAGGCGGAAATCCGCCAGGCGCTGGAACGGCTCGACGACGACGCGCTGTCGGATACGCTGTTTCTCGAAGGGGTCGCCAGCGCCCGCGGTTTGGCGCTGGGCGAGGCGGTGGTGGTCTTTCCGGCCACCGCGTTGAATCTCGTGCCGGACAAGGATATCGAGAACCCGGAGGCCGAAGCCGCGCGCTTCCGGCAGGCGGTGGCCGCGGAACTGGCTGAGTTGCAGCGGCTCGGCGAGCGGATGCGCCTGTTGCTGTCGCCCGGCGACCGGGCGCTGTTCGACGCCTACGCCCTGCTGCTGGGCAGCGACAGTCTGGTCAATGGCACCCTGGAGCGGATTCACGCCGGCAACTGGGCGCCCGGCGCGTTACGGGCCACCGTGCTCGAATACGCCAACATCTTCGTGGAGATGGACGACCCCTATCTGCGGGAGCGCGCCGCCGACATTCTCGATCTCGGCCAGCGCCTGCTGGATCGCCTGCAGGAAGCGCAGGCGGTCAATCGCCACTACCCTGATAACGCCATCCTGATGGGCGAGGAGATCAGCGTTTCGCAACTGCTGGACGTGCCGCTCGAGAAACTCAAGGGCTTGGTGTCGGTGCGCGGCACCGGCGCCTCGCACGTGGCCTTGCTGGCCCGTGGGTTGGGAATTCCAGCGGTGTTCGGGGTTAGCAACCTGCCACCGGGCCGTTTGCATGGCCGCGAGGTGGTGGTGGATGGCTATACGGTGCGGGTATGCATCCAGCCCAGTCCGGCGCTGCGCCAGCAATACCAGAAGCTGATCGCCGAGGAAGCCGAACTGTCGCGCGATTTGCAACACCTGCGCGATTTGCCGGCGGAAACCCCGGATGGTCATCGACTGGAGTTGCACGCCAATTCGGGGCTGTTCGCCGACATCGCCGCCGCGCGCAACAGCGGGGTTCAGGGGGTTGGACTGTACCGCTCGGAACTGCATTTCTTCCTGCGCGACCGCTTTCCAGGCGAGGAGGAGCAGACCACGCTCTACACCCGGGTGCTGCGGATCATGGACCCGCACCCGGTGGTGCTGCGCACCCTGGATATCGGCGGCGACAAGCCGCTGCCCTATTTCCCGATCAGCGAGCAGAATCCGTTCCTGGGCTGGCGCGGCATCCGGATCAGTCTGGATCAGCCCGATCTGTTCAAGACCCAGTTGCGAGCCATGCTGCGGGCCACCGTCGCCTATTCCAACCTGGCGATCCTGTTGCCGATGATCAGCAGCGTCGGAGAGTTGTGCGAGGCGCTGGAGCTGCTGCGCTGTGCCGAGGCGGAACTCCGGGAAGAGGGCGTGGCGGTCCAGCCCCCGCGGGTGGGGATCATGGTGGAGGTGCCGTCGGCGGTCTATCAGATCGACACGCTGGTCCGGCTGGTGGATTTCGTCTCCATCGGCAGCAACGATTTGACCCAGTATCTGTTGGCGGTGGACCGTAACAACGACCGGGTCGCCAAGCTGTACGACCCGCTCCATCCGGCGGTGCTGATGGCGATCCGCCATGTGATCGAGCGCTGTCAGGCCGCGGGCCGACCGGTGAGCGTCTGCGGTGAAATGGCCGGCGATCCGGCGTCGGCCCTGGTGCTGATGGCGATGGGAGTGGACAGCCTGAGCATGAATCTGGGCAGCGTGCTCAAGATCAAGTGGCTGGTCCGCAGCATTCGTTACGAGGCGGCCCAGGATTTTCTGACCGAGGTTATGGTGCTGGACCACGCCGCCATTATCCGCGAGCGCGCCAACGCTTTCCTCGACCAGCATGGTTTGAGTGGGCTGTTGCGGGTGGGGAAGTAGCGCTTGGAGTAATTTAACTAAGCGCAGCGACCCCGCTCCCCACCAGAGGGAGGCGTCTGGCGAAACCTTCCCCACCATCCCGACGGACCCGCGATTGCTGCTATCATCCGCGTTCCCTGCCCGACCCGGAGAACCCGCGATGCTGCAATTTCGTGGAAGCCCTGCCCTGTCATCGTTCCGCTTGCAGAAGCTGCTGGTCACGCTGCGCCGACGGGTTCCGGTCGTCACCGCCATCCGCGCCGAGTTCGTGCATTTCGTGGAGGGGGCGCTGACCGTGCCCGACCGCGAGGTGCTGGAGCGCCTGCTCCAGTACGGTCCCGCCCCATCGCGCCAGCTCGCCTTGACGGATGCGAAGCGCGAAGGCCGCGCGCATCCCTCGGGTGCGCCGCTGCTGTTGATCGTTCCCCGCCCCGGCACGATTTCACCCTGGTCGTCCAAAGCCACCGATATCGCCCACAACTGCGGCCTGCGCCGGGTCCGCCGCATCGAACGCGGCGTGGCCTGGTTTCTGGAGTCCGCGCGGCCCCTCACGAACGGCGAGTTGGCCGCGATCGAGCCCTTGTTGCACGACCGGATGATCGAGGTGGTGCTGGAGCCGGGCGCCGATCCAGCCATCCTGTTCGCGCACGCCGACCCGGCGCCCATGATCGCGGTGGACGTGCTCGGTGACGGGCGGGAGTCCTTGGCGGCGGCCAACCGCGACTTGGGACTGGCGCTGTCGGAAGAGGAGATCGACTACCTGCTGGACTGTTTCACCCGGCTGGAGCGCAATCCCACCGACGTGGAATTGATGATGTTCGCGCAGGCCAATTCCGAGCACTGTCGGCACAAGATTTTCAACGCGGACTGGATCGTGGACGGGATCAAACAGGAGCGTTCCTTGTTCGCCATGATCCGCCACACCCACGAATGCCATCCCGACGATGTGCTGTCCGCCTACCGCGACAACGCGGCGGTGATGAGCGGATTCCATGCCGGCCGCTTCTTCCCCGATCCGGACGACGGTCAGTACCGCTACCATCGGGAAGACATTCACATTCTGATGAAGGTGGAGACCCACAACCACCCGACCGCGATTTCCCCCTTCCCCGGCGCGGCCACGGGCGCCGGCGGTGAAATCCGCGACGAGGGCGCTACCGGACGCGGCGCGAAACCCAAGGCTGGCCTGTGCGGATTCTCGGTCTCGAACCTGCGGATTCCCGATTTCGCACAACCGTGGGAACGGGAGTATGGCAAGCCCGAGCGCATCGCCTCGGCCTTGGAGATCATGCTGGAGGGTCCCATCGGCGCGGCGGCTTTTAACAACGAGTTCGGCCGTCCTAACTTGGCCGGCTACTTCCGCGCGTTCGAGATCGACGGTCCCGATGGCCAACGGCGCGGCTACCACAAGCCGATCATGCTCGCCGGCGGGCTGGGCAACATCCGCGAACCACACGTTCACAAGGCTGAACTGCCGCCGGGTACCGCGATTGTCGTCCTGGGTGGACCCGCGATGCTGATCGGCTTGGGCGGTGGCGCGGCGTCGAGCATGACGGCCGGCAGTTCCCACGAGGATCTCGATTTCGCCTCGGTGCAGCGCGGCAACCCGGAGATGCAACGTCGCGCCCAGGAGGTCATCGACCGCTGCGTGGCCTTGGGGAAGGCGAATCCCATTCTCTCCGTTCACGACGTCGGTGCGGGCGGCCTAGCCAACGCCGTGCCGGAAATCATCCACGGCGCGGAGCGGGGCGGTGTTTTCGAGTTGCGCGACGCGCCGAACGACGACCCTGGTATGACGCCGCTGCAGATCTGGTGTAACGAAGCGCAGGAGCGCTATGTGTTGGCCATCGCCGCCGAGGGGTTGGATCTCTTTCAGGCGCTGTGCGCGCGGGAACGCTGTCCTTATGCGGTGCTCGGCGTGGCCACGGCGGAGCCGCAATTGGTGGTCGACGACCGGCATTTCGCCAACCGGCCGGTGGATATGCCGATGCGCGTGCTGTTCGGCCAGCCGCCGAAACTGGTGCGCGACGTGATTCGCGCCCCGAGCGCGGCCCGGCCGCTCGATCTGGATGGCATCGACCTCGCCGAGGCGGTGGCGCGCGTCCTGCGCTTTCCGGCGGTCGCCGACAAGAGCTTTCTCATCACCATCGGCGATCGCACCGTGACCGGGCTGGTGTGCCGGGATCAGATGGTCGGACCGTGGCAGGTCCCGGTCAGCGATGTCGCGGTGACCGCCACCAGTTTCGATACCGAGACCGGCGAGGCCATGGCGCTGGGCGAACGCGCGCCGCTGGCCGTGCTGGATGGACCGGCGTCCGGACGAATGGCGGTCGGCGAGGCGCTGACCAATCTGGCCGCCGCGCGCATCGAGCGGCTCGGGGATGTGAAGCTGTCGGCCAACTGGATGGCGGCGGCCGGTCATCCCGGCGAGGACGCCCGCCTGTTCGACACCGTGCGGGCGGTGGGGATGGAGTTGTGTCCGGCGCTGGGCATCGCCATTCCGGTCGGCAAGGATTCGCTATCCATGAAAACCACTTGGGAGACGGGTGGAGAACCCAAAAGCGTGGTCGCACCGCTGTCGCTGATCGTATCCGCCTTCGCTCCGGTCGTGGACGTGCGCCGCACCCTGACGCCGCAGTTGCGCGTCCACCGGGGCGATACCGACCTGATTCTGATCGATCTCGGCCGCGGCCAAAACCGGCTGGGCGGCTCGGCGCTAGCGCAGGTTTACGGCCAGTTGGGCGAGATCGTCCCGGACCTGGACGCGCCGGAAGACTTGGCCGCCTTCTTCGCGGTAATTCAGGAGCTGAACGCCGCCGGCCGGTTGCTCGCCTATCACGACCGCTCCGACGGCGGTCTGCTGGCGACACTGGCGGAAATGATGTTCGCCGGCGGCCGCGGGGTGACGGTGCTGCTGGACGATCTGGGCGAAGGTTTGCTGGAAACCCTGTTCGCCGAGGAACTGGGGGCGGTCATCCAGGTGCGGGCGCTGGATCGGGACCGGGTGCTGGCGCGGCTGGCGGCGGCGGGTCTGGGGGAATGCAGCCACGTCATCGGTGCCCCGAACGACCAGGATCGGCTGGTGCTGCGCTTTGCCGGCGAGACCGCGTTCGCCGCCAGCCGCGCCGAACTGCGACGGCTTTGGTCGGAAACCAGTTATCGACTGCAAGCGCTGCGCGATCATCCGGACTGCGCCCGCGAGGCGTTCGAGGCGGCTTGCGATCCCACCGATCCAGGCTTGAGCGTGCGGCTGACCTTCGATCCCGCCGAGGATATCGTCGCGCCGTTTCTCGCCAACGGCGCGCGCCCGCGCATCGCCATCCTGCGCGAGCAGGGCGTCAACGGTCAGGTGGAAATGGCGGCGGCGTTCGACCGGGCCGGCTTCGCGGCGGTGGATGTCCATGCGAGCGACCTCAGC
>JAWOHQ010000295.1:0-4485 GCA_046485105.1 Candidatus Competibacteraceae bacterium
TTGCGCGGCGAGCGCCGGAAGGCGGGGTAGGCGAGGAAGGCCAGGAACACCGCCGTCGCCAGGTGGATCGAGCGGGTTTGGGTGTCGTTGAATACCCCGAAACCGACCATAAACGGCAGCGGCGAGGCGATCCACAACTGAAACACGGACCAGGCCGCCGCCACGCCCAACAGAATTTTTTCGGGAATGCCCCCCGGCGAGCGAATACCGGTATCGGCCTGGGCCACCAGATCGCGCAGTTGCTGTTCGTCCGTCGTCGCTTGCTTGCTGGCTTCGCTCATCCCCATTCACCCTCTCTGAACCCCCTCCCGCCGGGAGGGGGTAGCCTCAACAGGATTACATCCAGCCTTTTTCCTTGTAGTACTTCACGGCGCCATCATGCAGCGGCGCGGTCAGGCCCGCCTTGATCATCCGCGCTGGATCCAGGGTTTCGAAGGCGGGATGGAGTCGCTTGAAGCGATCGAAGTTTTCGAATACCGCCTTGACGACTTCATAAACGACGTCATCCGACGCCTGGGTGGAGGACACCACCGTCGCAGCGACGCCGAAGGTCGGGGTATCCTGATCACTGCCGGGGTACATCCCGCCGGGAATGACCGAGGTCGCATAGTAGGGGAATTCCGCGACCAGCTTGTCCACTTCCGGACCGGTGACCGGGATCAGCACGGCGTCGCAGGATGAAGCGGCTTCCTGGATGGAACCGTTCGGATGGCCGACGACATAGAGCATGGCGTCGATCTTGTTATCGCACAGCGCCTGGGCCTGCTCGGCGGCTTTCAACTCCGAGGCCAGTTGGAACACGCTGGTATCCCAACCTTTTTCCCGCATGAGCACGTCCATCGTGGCGCGCTGTCCGGAGCCGGGATTGCCGATGTTGACCCGCTTGCCCTTGAGATCGTCGAAGGTTTTGATGCCCGCGTCCTTGCGCGCCATGACGGTAAAGGATTCCGGATGGGCCGCGAACACGGCGCGCAGGGCTTCGTTGGGGCCGGCGGCTTCAAAAGATTCAAGACCTTTCAAGGCCTTGTACTGTTGGTCGGACTGAACGATGCCCAGGTCCTGCTCGCCGGCCCGGATGGCGTTCAAATTGGCCACCGACCCGCCGGTGGAGGGCGCCGTGCATTTGATGCCGTGTTCTTTTTCTCCGCGATTGACCAGCCGGCAAATCGACTGGCCCACCACGTAGTAGACGCCGGTCTGGCCACCGGTGCCGATGGTGATGAATTTCTCCTCAGTGGCGTTCGTCACTCCCGCGCCCAGCAGCAGGGCGGCGGTCAAGGTCGCAATGGCAAGTTTTTTCATAACGATCTCTCTCTCGTTGGGGTGTCACATTATCCATATAACGAACCGAGGATGGTAGCGGCGCTTTCACCATCTACCCGCCAAAACGCCGGTAGTGTAAATTTTCCAGTGACGAGAACCTGTTGATACTACATGTAGATCTATTATTGCTCTTTACACACAAAATACTGTGTTAACTTTAGGACTTTCGCTTATGATCTGTTTTTCTACCATATATAGAGGGTTACTGATCAGAATTGCACTTTATATGGTAGACAAGCGAAAGTCCTGAACTTATCTCTATCACTGAAAAAGTTACAGCAAGAAATATTTTGGATATGTTTACGAAAAGTCATTGAGGAATTGTTGAGGGTTTTCAGGCAGGCATTCAGCGTCACAGGATCACCGGTTCCGGCTCCAGTTCGACGCCGAAGGCAGTTCGCACCGATTCCTGAATCGCCCGCGCCAGCCGCAATACATCCTCGCCCCTCGCCCCGCCGCGATTGACCAGCACCAACGCCTGATTTTCGTAAACGCCCGCCGGCCCGAGCGCCCGCCCCTTCCAGCCGCAGCGTTCGATCAGCCAGCCGGCGGCCAGTTTCACCGCGCTGTCCGGCTGGGGATAGTGAGGTAAATCGGGATATCGGTTCGCCAGCGCGGCAAAGGTCGCCGCATCCACCCGCGGGTTCTTGAAGAAGCTGCCCGCATTGCCGAGGCGCGCCGGGTCCGGCAGCTTGCGCGAGCGAATGGCGATCACGGCCTCGGCGATCTCCCGCGCCGTCGGTTTGGAAACTCCGCGCGCGTCCAGTTCCCGGGCCACGTCGGCGTAGCGGGTCACCGGGCGCCAGCGCTTGGGCAAGCGAAACGTCACGGCGGTGATCAGATAGCGGTTGGCTGCTTCGTGTTTGAACACGCTGTCTCGGTAACCGAAGCGACAGGCGACGCGATCGAACGCGACCGTGGACCCCGTCGCCAAATCCACCGCCTCCAATCGTTGGAATCGCTCGGCCATTTCCAGCCCATAGGCCCCGATGTTCTGGATCGGCGCCGCGCCGACCGTGCCGGGAATCAGCGCCAGGTTCTCCAGCCCCGGCCAGCCCTGATCCAGCGTCCAGAGCACGAAGTCGTGCCAGTTCTCGCCGGCGCCGGCCCGGACCACCCAAGCCTCGGCATCCTCGGCGACCCGTTCCCGACCGGGAATCCGCACGTGCAACACCAGCCCGTCGAAATCGCCGGTCAGGAGCAGATTGCTGCCGCCGCCGAGCACGAAGCGCCGGAGTCGCCGCCAACCCGGCATCCGCACCCAGGCCGCCAGGGATTCCGGCTCGGTCACGGTCGCGAACCAAGCCGCGCGGGCGGGCAGCCCGAACGTGTTGAGGCGATCCAGCGCTACGTCGCGCTGGACCCAATCAGACAGGGTCATGATGGCGAGTGGCGAGCGGTCAGTGACTGGCCAAGGTCCGGGCATGAAAAAACCCGCCGCGAGGGCAGGTTCCTGGAAGATCGATCAACTTCAGGCCGGCGCTGGCAAGCTGGCGCGCAGTTTCTTCATGGCGTTGCTTTCCAACTGGCGAATGCGCTCGGCGGAAACATGGTATTCGGCGGCCAAATCGTGCAGGGTCGGTTTGTCGTCGTTCAGCCAGCGGCGCTGCACGATGTCGCGGCTGCGCGGGTCCAGACGCGCCATGGCCTCGCTGAGCCGGCTGGTGGTCTGCTCTTCCCAATCTTCCAGTTCCAACGCTTCCGCTGGATCGTTCTGCTCGTCCCGCAGGTAGGATGAAGGCGCATAAGGTTCCGAATCATCCTCGCCATCGGCGTCCGGAATCGGGTCGAACGAGATATCATGGCCGCTCAGCCGCGACTCCATCTCCAGCACGTGCTCGGGGCTGACTCCCAACTCGCGGGCGACCGTGTTGACTTCTTCGCCGTTCAGCCAGCCCAGACGCTTCTTGGCGCCGCGCAACTTGAAGAACAGCTTGCGCTGCGCCTTGGTGGTGGCGACCTTGACGATCCGCCAGTTGCGGAGAATGAATTCGTGGATTTCCGCGCGAATCCAATGGACCGCGAACGACACCAGCCGCACGCCGTGGGCCGGGTCGAAGCGCTTGACCGCTTTCATCAGACCGACGTTGCCTTCCTGGATCAAATCACCGAGCGGCAACCCATAGCCGATGTAGCCCCGGGCGATGTGGACCACGAAGCGCAGGTGCGCCATGATCAGCCGTTGCGCGGCGTCCAGATCATTGCGCAGCCGCAGCCGCTGGGCCAGTTCCTGCTCTTCCTCGACGCTCAGCATCGGCATCCGGTTGACCGCCTGGATGTAGCTGTCCAGACTGTCCACCGGGATCGGTAGATTTTGCAGGCGAAGCACTAGCGCGTTGGTTGTCATGGCCGTTCGTCCTCCCTTACCCTGTTCGCTCACTATTACCTAAACTATGTTAGCACTCTGCGCCTTAGAGTGCCAAGTTTGACCAGAAGTTCCGTCCCGCCCTGCCCCACTCAATCCCCCGCCTCGTCGTCCAGCAACGCGGCGACGAAGTCGGCGGCGACGAACTCGCGCAAATCCTCGATGCTCTCGCCGACGCCGATGAAGCGAATCGGCAGCCCCAGCCGGCGGGCGATGGCGAACACGATGCCGCCCTTGGCGGTGCCATCGAGCTTGGTCAGGATCAGACCGGTCAATCCCATGGCCTCATGAAATTGCACGGCCTGGTTCAACGCATTCTGGCCGGTGCTGGCGTCCACCACCAACAACACCTCGTGCGGGGCGGTAGAATCCACCTTGCCCATGACCCGCTTGATTTTCTTCAACTCCTCCATCAAGTTCGACTGGGTGTGCAGCCGGCCGGCGGTATCGGCGATCACCACGTCCACCCGCCGGGCCGCGGCGGCCTGGATGGCGTCGAAGATCACCGCGGCGGCATCGGCGCCGCTGCGCTGGGCGATCACCGGAATCCGGTTGCGTTCGCCCCAGACCTGCAACTGCTCGACGGCGGCGGCGCGGAAGGTGTCGCCCGCCGCCAGCAACACCGAATGGCCCTCGCCTTGCAGCCGCTGGGCCAGCTTGCCGATGGTGGTGGTCTTGCCGACCCCGTTGACGCCGACCATCAGGATAACGTAGGGCCGCGATTCGCTGGGTCGCCACGGCTGCTGACAGGGGGCAAGGATGGTCAATAGCTCCTCGCGCAGCGCCTGGAGCAGGGC
>JAWOHQ010000460.1:0-9208 GCA_046485105.1 Candidatus Competibacteraceae bacterium
ACGTGCTGGGGTTCCGTGATGGCGGCCAGCGGGGCAAAGAACACTCCATCGCTGAAATCATCCAGCACATCCGCAGCAGCCTGCAACGCCAGGCGGGTCTTGCCTGTGCCGCCCGGCCCGCTCAAGGTGACCAACCGCACGCCACCGCGCCCTCGACCAACCGCTCGACCAACACTTGTCCGACGTCTCCGGCATGGCGGGCCGGATGACCTATCGCCTGGCGACCTTGCGCTTGCCGGGCCTGTCCGAAGAAGCCGTCGAACGAATCATGGAGCGGACGGAAAACCCGCTATTCGCCTGGCAGGACCGCGCCGCCGCCGCTTTGGAAACCGCGCGGCGGACTTCACAACGCCCGGCGCTGGTCCTCAACCTGGCCGGTACCGGCGCGGGCAAGACTCGGATGAACGCCAAGTGCGCCTGCGCCCTGGCCGGCGAGCGCCCGGTACGCTTTGCCACGGCGTTGAACCTGCGCACGCTGACCTTGCAGACCGGGGATGCCTACCGCGAGCAACTCGGTATCGGCCCGGACGAACTGGCCTGCGTCATCGGCGACGCGATTGCAACCCGCTTGCACGAAAGCGCCAGGCAACAGGAGACCGCCGAATTCGCCGATGAGGATGAAAACCCTGTCGATGTCGAGTTTGAATCTGTCGGCGAAGCGTTCTTCGTTCCAGACTGGGTCGAGCCGTTCGTCAAGAAAAAACCGCGCATGCGCCTGGTGATCGGCGCCCCGGTGCTGGCCTCCACCGTCGATTTTCTGATCGCCGCCGGCGAACCACACCGACAGGGCAATCACACGCTGGCGCTGCTGCGACTGGTGGATAGCGACCTGATCCTGGATGAAATCGACAGTTACGATCCCAAAGCGATGGTGGCGGTATTGCGGCTCGTGCAGATGGCGGGCCTGTTCGGGCGCAACGTGATCTCGTCGTCCGCCACGCTGGCCCGGCCCGTTGCGACTGCGTTGTGCCGGGCCTATCGCAGCGGAATCGCGATGCGGGCGGCGCTGGAAGGTCAAGCCGAACCGAGTTTCCTGTGCGCCTTGATCGATGATCGCCTCGATCCCGAAGTCTTCATCTGCAAGGAACCGGGCGAATTTGCGACCTGCTACGACGCGCGGATCGCTCGACTGCTCGCCGCCGGGCTGCGCTTTCGAGATCATCCGTTCGCGCGCCTGGATGATGAAAATCTGACCCGGATGATCGAAGCGCCGCTCAAAATCCTCTGTATGGAAGCCAGACCGCGTGACTGGATGGTTGAAGCGACTTACGCCGATTACCCGCTGCGGGACAAACAAGATCATCAGCAAACCTGGCGCTTCAATTACGAGGAAGATCAATTCGAGCTATTCGCGCCCACGCGAACGGGCGACCCATTTATTCCTCGCTCCGATTTGGTGGACCTAAAAAGAGGGGTTCCAGCGAATGCCTGGCTTTCCTGGTCCAACGCGGAACTGGCCAAGCAGGCGTTCAACGCAGGGCTTTCTCTGGCGGATGCCTTTCGATTTACAGTCTCGGGTTACGGATTGGATGCGCGGGGTTTTGAGTGGGACGAGGCGTTTGGGGCCTGCTCGATCACGACCGAGCACCCTTGATCTTTGTGAGTCGGCTTTCGAGCACGGGTCATGCTACCTACAGACCGCGCTCTTCATACGGCAATCCATGCGGAGTATCTTGCAAATCTGGCGCGTTAGTCCATGATTGCAACCCATGATCCCGCGCCAACTCGAAACCCGCCTGACCCAGCGGCTGGGTCAGTTTCCCGCCGTCGCCCTGCTTGGCCCGCGCCAGGTGGGCAAAACGACTCTGGCACGCGCTTGCCAGGCCGCCAAATCCGCGCTGTACCTGGATCTGGAAAACCCGGCCGATCTGGGGAGGAGTTGTGGCGGCGGATCGATGGCCCTGTTCTTCACCCCAGCAAGGTCCGATAGTCGGGAATATACTGATACAGCCAAGTTTCCGTCAGCGCCTGATCCCCGAGACGCAAGTAAACCCGGATATCCACTGGATTCATGTTCTCCGCCTCGATATCGAAAAACGCCCGCCAGTGTTTGGTGCCCACCACCTGGAGGACATAATCATTCTCGATCTTGCCGCCGCCGGCGTTCAGCACCAGTTGGACGGGCGCGGCTTTAACGAGATCTTCCAGTGGTCCACCGGCAAACTCGATGACTATCTTGGTTTTATTGGGCAGGGCCGGTTTCGTCCCTGGTATGCCGCCTCTGCCGAGGCGTGTGGCGATAACCCGACCGAGATGGGCCGGATAGGGATCATCGGCTGTCCAGAACAAGCGGTATTTGAAGTTCAATGTAGATCCCGCTTGCACCGGCGTCTGCGGCACCCAATAGGCGACGATATTATCGTCAATCTCATAATCGGTCGGAATTTCGACTAGTTGCACGGCGCCTTCGCCCCAGGGTTCGAGGGGTTCGACCCACAGGCTGGGCCGTTTTTCATAAAAAACGCCATCATCCTGATAGTTTTGAAAGCTGCGGTCGCGTTGGAAGAGACCAAATCCCTTGGGATTTTTATCGAAGAAGGAACTGGTCTGCACGGAGAGAGGATTGTTGAGCGGTCGCCAAATGCGTTCGCCAGCCCCGGTCCACAGGGCCAGCCCATCACTGTCATGGATTTCCGGTCGCCAGTCGCGCGATTGCATGCGGTTCGTCTCCGAATACCAGAACATGCTGGTCATTGGCGCTATGCCCAGCCGGGTGATCGCCGTCCGGGCGAACAACACGGCCTCGACCTCCATCACGGCCCGTTCCTGATGGGACACCAGGAAGCGATAGGCGCCGCTGATACTAGGACCGTCCAGCAAGGCATGGATCAGCAGGGCTTTGGGGTCGGGCGCCGGTTCCAGCCAGAAGCTGATGAACGAGGGAAACTCTTCGGGAGTCGGCAAGCCGGTGTCGATGGCAATACCCCGGGCGGATAGCCCATACTGATCCAGTTCCCCGGAACTCCGAAAATAAGCCGCCCCTAGAAAAGCCAGCCAATCACGCTGCTGCGCGCTCGAGTGCATGACTCGAAAGCCGGCAAAACCGCTGTCATCCGGCAAGACCGCCGCGAAACCTGCGTTGCCGAACGCGAACAAGCGGGGCGAATACAGAATCTCCCGCGCCATGCCATCCCGCACCAGATGCAGCTTCACCGGCGCCTGGAACAGCCTGCCCAAGTGAAAGAATTGCACCGGATAGGGTCCATCCCCCTGCGCCCAAAGGGCATTCTCCGGTCGGTAGCGGATTTGCTGGTGGGCATCGAAATCAATTCTCTCCAGCACTTCCGAATGACGGATGAGCGGCGCCCGGTAAGGCCGCGCCGCCAACTGCCGGGCCTCCTCGCGCAGCCCATCAAAGCTGAACGAGTGGGCGGTTCCCAGAGCGAGCCCCGTGTTCGAGGCTTCGGCTCGAGCGACGGAATCGAAGCAGTGGAGCAAGGGAGCGAGCAACGCGCCGGTCAGAAAAGTGCGTCGCGTGATGCCGGGCTTCATGGTCGAGATACCCTCAGAAATTGATCGACGAGGATGGCAAACGATTGGGAGCCTATACGAAAAATACATATCCATAAATCAATATGTTATACGCAGGAGCGACCTTGGCCGCGATGGCTGACCCTCCTGTCGCGAGCAAGCTCGCTCCTACAATCAATGGGTTAGTTTTCGTATAGGCTCTGAGATTGCCCCAGCAGGCGATGGAAATGATCAGTCCCGGTTTATCCAGGACGGGGGATGAACTGATAAAGCCAGGTCTCCGTTAGCGCTCGGTCACCCAAACGCAAGTAGGCGCGCAAATCCACGGGTTCGGCGTCTTCCAGCTCGACATCGAATTTAGCCCGCCAGCGGCGGGTGCCGACGACTTGGAGCGCGACAGAATTACGCAGCACACCGCGCATGGCGCTGGCGACGATCCGAACGGGCGCCTGCTTGTCGAGTTGGTCCAACGGCCCTCCGGCAAAATCGATGACAAACCAGGCTTTATGCGCCGGTTGCGGCGGTGCGTTGGGGGTATCGATCCAGCCCATCCGGGTGGCGATGACCCGGCCGAGGTCGGGCCAATAGGGTTCGTCGGCCAGCCAATGCAGACGGTATCTGAAGGTTCGGGAGGAGCCGGCCCGCGCGGGCTCCCGCGGCGCCCAGTAGGCGACGATATTATCGTTGATTTCGTAGTTGGTTGGAATTTCAACGAGCTGCACCACTCCCTCGCCCCACGATTCCAGCGGCTCGACCCAGAGCGTAGGCCGCCGTTCGTAGAATACGTTGTCGTCCTGATAGTTTTCGAAATTGCGATCCCGCTGGGAAAGACCGAATCCCCTGGGGTTGTTATCCATAAAGGAACTGGTCCGCAGGAAGGGCGGATTGTTGAGCGGTCGCCAGATCCGTTCGCCGGCCCCGGTCCACAGGGCCAGCCCGTCGCTGTCATGAACTTCCGGACGCCAATCCCAACTGGGCTGGTGGTTGGTCTCGGAAAACCAGAACATGCTGGTCAGCGGCGCCACCCCGAGCCGCTGAATCGTCGAACGAAAGAACAATACGGCCTCGACCTCCATCACCACGCCCTCCCCCCGGAGCGCCTCGATCCGATAGGCGCCGGTAATGCTGGGTCCCTCCAGCAAGGCATGGATCACGACGGCCTGTGGATCGACTGCCGGCTCCAGCCAGAAGTGGGTAAAGCTCGGAAATTCCTCCCCCGCTGGCAACGCGGTATCGATGGCGATGCCGCGGGCCGAGATGCCGTACTGATTCAATTCCCCGGCGCTGCGAAAATAAGAGGCGCCCAGGAAAGCCAGCCAGTCTCGTTCTCCCACTCTGGAATTCATGACCCGGAAGCCGGCAAAGCCGATATCGTCCGGCAGGGCCGCGGCAAAATCCGCCTTGCCGAAATCGAACAGTCGGGATGAATAGCGCACTTCACGGGCCGTACCCTCATGCACAGCGTGGATTTTCACCGGCATGGTGAACTGCCGTCCCAGATGGAAAAACCGCACCGGATACGGGCCATCTCCCTGCCGCCAGAGCGCGGCTTCCGCGCGGAATTGGATTTCGTGATGGGCGTCGTAACCGATTTTCTCCACGATCTCGGCATGGCGAATCAGAGGAGCCTGGTAGGGTCGAGCAGCCAGTTGTTGGGCCTGCTCGCGCAGCCAGTCGAAACTGAACGGCTGCGCCGGTCCCAGTTCGAGCGCTGCCGGTGGATTCATCTCGGCCCGTGCGTTCTGCCCGAGCAAGGGAAGCCACGGCACGAGCAATGCGCTGGTCATAAAGGAGCGACGGGTGATGAAGGGATTCATAAATAAAGGGACCCATAATCAAAGTGCAAAATCAAGCCCGAACCTCCGGGCGCCACCACCGGCGCAACAATCCGAACAGCGAAAACAGTTCGATACGCTGCGCCGGCATGGCGCCTGGCGCGGGCGATGGAGTCGGTTCGGCGATGGCCGCGCGCAAGGCGTCCCGTACCTCGTTCGCCTCGCCCGGTGGGGCGAACAGGGCTGTCGGCCAGTCGGGCGCCGCTCCGCTCAGCAATGCCGCCCGGGCTTCCGCCAGCGCCCGGGGTTGTTGAGGCAGATCGAGGGTCCGCGCCAACCAGTCATCCAGCAGGTTCCGGGCGGCGACCAGCGCCTGCGTCATCGGGTCCGCCCCCGGGATCTCCAGCCCCTCGGGCATGCGCCGCAAGGTCTGTTCGCTCAGGGCCGCGATCTGCCGCGGATCGGTCACGCCCAGCGCCCGCCAGTAGGCATCGAGACGGGCCAGCACGAGTTCGCTCGATGGCGGCGGCGCGGGCAGCCACGAAGCGACCGCGCCGACTACGGAGCGGTCCATTGGTAACTCCAAGTCTCGGTTAAAAACTCGTTGTTGAGCTTGAGGAAGCCGCGCAGTTCCGACAGGTTATCCGCATCCGGCAAAAACTCGAAGGACAAACGCCAGCCATTGATATGGCGATTCTTCTGGACGACCACATTCTCAACCTGGCCGGTGGATGCTTTAACCACGGCTTCCACCGGGGCGTCCTCCGCCAGCGCCGCCAGGGCTTCGCCACCAAAATCGATCACGAACCGCCGCCGTGAAGAATCCAGATCCCCCGCGCCGCCCGCGCCGACCCGGCTGGCCAGGATGCGTCCGGCCGGCGACAGGCTCGGCATTTCCAGGAAGAAATGCAGCCGGTAATTGAAGTCCAACTGCTGGCCGGAATCGACCGCTTGGCGCGGCGTCCAGAACACGGCGATGTTGTCGTAGCGCTCGGCGGTGGTAGGGATTTCGATTAGATGCACCGACCCCTGATCCCAGTCACCCAACGGCTCGACCCAGACGCTGGGTCGAATGTGGTAATTCGCTTCCAGATCCTGGTAGTTGGCGAAATTACGGTCGCGTTGCAACAGCCCAAACCCGCGCGGATTATGGTCCTGGAACGCGCTGATGCGTAGTCGAACTGGATTGTTCAGCGGACGCCAGATCCACTCGCCGTTGCCGTTGTGCATTAACAGACCGTCGGAATCGTGGACCTGCGGGCGGAAATCGTCGAAAAACCGCTCGTTCAACGCCCCGTGATAAAACATGCTGGTCAGGGGCGCCACGCCGATTTTTTGCACCTTGTCGCGAACAAAGAGGCTGGCCTTGACCTCAATCTGGGTGCTCGTTCCGGGTTTGATCACGAACCGGTAGGCCCCGGTGAGGCTCTGGCTGTCCAGTAGCGCGTAGACCGTCAGATCGGTGGCGTCCCGGCTGGGCCGTTCGATCCAGAATTCGCGGAAGAAAGGAAATTCCTCGGGTTTGGGCAGGCCGGTATCGACGGCCAAGCCGCGCACCGAAATGCCGTAGTTCTGATTCTGGCCGACCGCGCGAAAGTAGCTCGCGCCCAGGAAAACCGCGACTTCGTCGTAGTGGCTGTCGGCGTGCAACGGATACAGCACCTTGAAGCCGGCGAACCCGAGATCTTGGGGCAGATCGGCCGGCGCCTCGTTCTTGCCGAAATCGAACAGCGCGTTCGAGTACTCCACCCGTTTGACCTCACCCTCATCGACGACATTGATGGTCACGGGTTGGAGAAACAGAGAGCCGAGCGGCGCGAACTGGAGTTCGAAGGGCAAGCCGGCGTCGCGCCACAGACTCTGCTCGGCCCGGAAGCGGATAGCACGGTACTGATCGTAATCCAGGTTCCGGAGAAAATCCGGCAGGGTTTGGTCGTTGGCCTGGAACGGCTGGTTGACCAGCATTTCGGCGCGGCGATGGACATCGGCGAAGTTGAAGCGCTTGGGCGCGGAAGTCGTGGCTTCGGTGGCCTCGGGTGCCTTGGGCGCACCAAAACCCGCCATCGGGTTCATCCAGAAGCCCGCCAGTACAACCAGACTCAGAATCAGGCGAAATTTCACGGCGACGACTCCGTCGGGGTGGTTAAATCGATGCGGTGGGTTGGGGAAATGGATAACGGCGCGGTATTGTAGGGCGGTCCGGGCTTGCCGGCTATCGGGTCCGTGGGCCATAGGCGATCATTGCATTCCACCGGGGAATTCTCATGCAACTGCACGACACAACGCTATTTCGCCAGCAATGTTACGTGGCGGGTTCCTGGATCGACGCCGACCACGGTGCCGCGACCACCGTCACCAATCCCGCCACCGGCGCAACTCTGGGCCAGGTCCCCGAAGTGGGTGCCGCCGAGACTCGCCGCGCCATTGAGGCCGCGCACGCCGCGCTGCCCGGCTGGCGGGCGCTGACCGCGCGGGACCGGGCCGCGCTTCTGCGGCGCTGGTTCGGTCTGCTGCTGGAGCATCAGGACGATCTAGCGGTGCTGATGACGCTGGAACAGGGCAAACCGCTGGCCGAGGCGCGCGGCGAGATCGCTTATGCCGCCAGTTTCCTGGAGTGGTTCGCCGAGGAAGGCAAGCGGGTCTACGGCGACACCATCCCCGCCCCCCAGCCCCACCAGCGCATCCTGGTGCTGAAGGAGCCGGTTGGCGTGTGCGCCGCAATCACGCCCTGGAATTTTCCAGCGGCGATGATCGCCCGCAAGGCCGGCGCGGCGCTGGCGGCCGGTTGTCCGATGGTGGTCAAGCCGGCCCTCCAAACCCCGTTCTCGGCGCTGGCGCTGGCGGCGCTGGCGGAGCGGGCCGGGATGCCGGCCGGCGTGCTGAGCGTGGTCACCGGTCCGGCCCAGGTCATCGGCGATACCATCCTGGACCATCCTCTGGTGCGCAAACTCAGCTTCACCGGTTCGACCCGCACTGGCAAATATTTGATGGAACGCTGCGCCGGCACCCTCAAGCGACTGTCGCTGGAACTGGGCGGCAACGCACCGTTCATCGTGTTCGACGACGCCAACCTCGACGCCGCGGTCGCTGGGGCGCTGGCTTCCAAATATCGCAACAGCGGTCAGACCTGCGTCTGCGCCAATCGGTTCCTGATTCAGGAGGGCGTTTACGACGCCTTCGCCGCCCGGCTGACCCAGGCGGTGCGCGAACAACTCCAGGTCGGCAACGGCCTGGAGCCGGGCGTCACTCAGGGTCCGCTGATCGACGCGGCGGCGCTGGCCAAGGTGGAACAGCACGTCGCCGACGCGGTGGAGAAAGGCGCGCGGGTGCTGGCCGGCGGTCGACGCCATGCGCTGGGCGGGACGTTCTACGAACCCACGGTGTTGACCGAGGCGACGCCGGAGATGCGGGTGGCTCGCGAGGAGACTTTCGGCCCGGTGGCGCCGCTGTTCCGGTTCCAGACCGACGCGGAGGCGGTGCGGCTGGCCAACGCCACCGAATTCGGATTGGCGGCCTATTTCTACAGCCGGGACCTGAGTCGGGTGTTCCGGGTGGCCGAAGCGCTGCAATACGGCATGGTCGGCGTCAATACCGGACTGATCTCGACCGAGGTGGCGCCGTTCGGGGGGGTCAAGGAATCCGGCTTCGGCCGTGAAGGCTCGAAGTACGGCATCGCGGAGTATCTGGACATCAAGTATTTGTGTGTGAGCCTTTGAATTAATTGCGATGAGATTCTTGGGTCGAGGAGATCATCTATTCAGTCCGTGACTTCCAATAATCAGGACGCTGCCTGAGATGCATAATGGCAATGACCTCAGGGCTTTCAAGGTGCAAAAATACAACATATAAAATCAATGTGTTAAAACTTTAAGGTCGACTGATCCTGCGCCGAGGACCGTGCTGGGGTGGATCTGAGGCAGGCCAAAGCCGATCGGTCGGGCTTCCCCAAGGAGAGAAAATCA
>JAWOHQ010000441.1:0-3120 GCA_046485105.1 Candidatus Competibacteraceae bacterium
CGATCTGACCAAGATCTGGCCGCATAAGGACTATCCGCTGATCGAGGTCGGGGTGATGGAACTGAACCGCAATCCGGAAAACTTCTTCGCGGAAGTTGAACAGTCGGTGTTCAACCCCGCCAGCATCGTGCCCGGCATCGACTTCTCGCCCGACAAGATGTTGCAGGGCCGCCTGTTCTCCTACGGCGACGCCCAGCGCTACCGGCTCGGCGTCAACCACCATCTCATCCCGGTCAACGCTCCGCGCTGCCCGGTGCATAGCTACCACCGCGACGGCGCCATGCGGGTCGATGGCAACCACGGCGGTACGCTGGGCTACGAGCCGAACAGCTATGGCGAGTGGCGGGAACAGCCGGATTTCCGCGAGCCGCCGCTCAAGCTGTCCGGCGACGCCGATCACTGGAATTACCGGGAAGACGATGCCGACTATTTCTCACAGCCCGGCGCGCTGTTCCGGCTGATGAATCCAGCCCAGCAACAGGCCCTGTTCGAGAACACCGCCCGTTGTGTTGGTGATGCACCGCGCGAGATTCAGCTCCGCCATATCGGCCACTGCCTGAAGGCCGATCCCGCTTATGGCAAAGGCATCGCCGATGCATTGGGTATCGCCCTGAGCGAGGTTCCCACTTAAAAATCATCGCTCACAATCGGTTGCGGCGGACAGCGCTGTCGCGCCGCCACAACCGAGAGCCGATCACCCGACTCTCCACCTCAACCTTGAGGATGGAACGAGGGCAACGAATTTTCACAGACTTGGAAGAAGTCTAAATTAAAATATTGTTTCATTAAGCTACAAACTGACAGGAGGAGTGGAACGATGCAGTACAACCACGGCACTAGCCCAATCCATCCCTCGAACATGGCCCACCACGACGAACCTCCACGCGCGATTCGCGAACTGCTTGATGAGGCCGGAATTCGTATCAACGGCGATGCACCTTGGGACATGCGGATTCTCGACGACGCGGTTTACCGGCGCATCCTCATCCACGGCTCCCTGGGACTCGGCGAAGCGTACATGGACGGGCTATGGGAAGCCGATCAGCTGGATGAATTCTTTTACCGTTTAATGCGTTGCGACCTCAACGAGAAGGTGGGCGGCTGGCGACGCTGGCGCCTGTTCGGTAGCGCCCTGCGTCATCTGCTACTCAATCCCCAAACGCCGGCCCGTGCGTTCGAAGTGGGCGAACGGCATTACGATATCGGTAACGATGTATTCGAGGCCATGCTCGATCCCACGATGAGCTACTCCTGCGGCTATTGGGTGGATGCCACCACCCTGCGCGACGCGCAACGGCATAAACTCGAACTGATTTGCCGCAAGCTGGAATTGCGACCCGGTGAGCGTCTGCTAGACATCGGCTGCGGTTGGGGCGGGCTCGCCCGCCATGCGGCCACCCATCACGGCGTGGAGGTGGTGGGAATCACCGTGTCCCGACAACAACTTGAATTCGCGCGACGGCATTGCGCGGGGCTGCCGGTCCACATCGAATTCCAGGACTATCGCGATCTGGAGGGTTTGTTCGACAGGGTGGTCTCGGTGGGCATGTTCGAACATGTTGGTCCGCAAAACTATGCGGCATACTTCGACACGGTCCACCGCGTCTTGGCCGACCAGGGTCTGTTTCTGCTGCACACCATCGGCGACCACGCCACCGCCCGCACGACCGATCCCTGGCTCGAGAAGTACATCTTTCCCAACAGCAAGCTCCCCTCGGCCCGGCAACTGATCGAGGCCCTGGAACGACGGTTCGTGATCGAGGACTGGCATAACTTCGGTTCGGACTACGACCGTACCCTGATGGCTTGGTGGGCCAATTTCGACGCCGCCTGGCCGCGGTTGCGGAACCGGTACGACGCCCGTTTCCAACGCATGTGGAAGTATTATCTGTTGAGCTGCGCTGGCTTTTTCCGCGCCCGGCAAGGCCAGCTTTGGCAACTGGTGCTGAGCAAGCGCCAACGCTCGGCCGTCTATCGCTCGGTGCGCTAATCCGGTTTCGATCCGTGAAATCGCCTGAACCCAAGGGCCGTAGCCTCCCACACCCGCATCCGGGCGATCACCCAGGATCGCCCCTACATCCGCATCCGGGCGATCACTAACCGCTAATAAGCAACGGCTATCGGTTTCATTGCGTCAGTCAATTAGCCATTTCGTGCCGAGTAAACTATTCTTAAACATGACCTCAAGATTGTCGGGGTCTTGTGTTATCCACCAGCAAAGAGAGGAGTGCAACAATGCAACTCAAAGGTTCCCAGACCGAGGAAAATCTGAAGGCGGCTTTCGCTGGCGAGTCCCAGGCCAATCGTCGTTACCTGTACTTCGCCAACAAGGCGGACGTCGAGGGGCAAAACGACGTCTCGGCGCTGTTCCGCTCCACGGCGGAAGGCGAAACCGGCCACGCCCACGGCCACCTGGATTATCTGGCCCAAGTGGGCGATCCGGCTACCGGCCTGCCGATCGGCGCCTCGCGCGATAACCTGAAGTCGGCGGTCGCGGGCGAAACCCACGAATACACCGACATGTACCCAGGCATGGCCAAGACCGCCCGCACCGAAGGCTTCGATGAAATCGCCGACTGGTTCGAGACCCTGGCCAAGGCCGAGCGCTCGCATGCCAACCGCTTCCAGAAAGCCCTGGACGCGCTGGTCGACTGAGGTTAACGGGGCGGGCGTGTGGCCCGCCCCCATTTCCACAGCGCCGTCCCAAAAGCGCCATCCCAAAAGAGGCCCTACCAATGAGCGTCCGCGAAGGCAATCTGGAGCCCCCGAAACGGCATCCCATCGACTGGAAGAATCCTGACTACTACAACGAAGGCGCATTGCTCGCCGAACTGGAGCGGGTCTTCGACATCTGCCACGGCTGCCGGCGCTGCGTCAGCCTGTGCAACGCCTTCCCCAAGCTGTTCGATCTGATCGACGAAGGCGAAACCGGCGAAGTAGACGCCATCCCCAAGGCGAAGTACGGGGAGGTGGTAGACCAGTGCTACCTTTGCGACGTGTGCTTCATGACCAAGTCTCCCTACGTGCCGCCGCACCCCTGGAACCTCGATTTCCCGCACCTAATGCTGCGGGCCAAGGCGGTCAAGTTCAAGAAAGGCGAGGTCACGTTCCGGGACAAAC
>JAWOHQ010000001.1:0-4590 GCA_046485105.1 Candidatus Competibacteraceae bacterium
CGCCAAGCAGTACCAGGATCGGATCGCCGTCCATCGCGACTATGGGTATTTACCCCCCGTGGAATGTTATCCGGGGCAGATCAATCAGGTGTTCATGAACCTGCTCCAGAACGCCGCGCAGGCGATCCCGCGCCGGGGTGAGGTCTGGATCCGCACGGAAACGGACGGCGACTGGGTCAGGGTCAGGATCAAGGATAATGGCGTGGGCATCGCGGAAGAATATCTGAGTCGCGTCTTCGACCCCTTTTTCACCACCAAGGCGGTCGGCGCGGGCACGGGGCTGGGGCTCAGCATCAGCTATGGGATCATCGAAAAACATGGCGGGAAGATCGGGGTGACCAGCAAGCTCGATGGAGGGACCGAATTCACCATTGAATTACCCGTGCGCTTGCGAGGGGGAACACCATGAAACGCCACGGAATACTCATCATCGACGACGAAAAAGAGATCCTGCGGAGTCTCACGCTGACCTTCGAGGAGAATTACGAGGTTTTTACGGCCTCCAGCGGTCCCGAGGCGCTGGCGCTGCTGGAACGGGAGGATATCGCGCTGGTGATCGCCGATCAGCGGATGCCGGAGATGACCGGCGTGGAGTTCCTGAGCAAAACCCTGCAATTCAATCCACGGATCATCCGCATGATCCTGACCGGCTATACCGATACCGCCGCGCTGATTCAGGCGATCAATGAGGGACATATTTATCAGTACCTAACCAAGCCCTGGGATCGTCAGGAACTGCGGATCATCGTCCGGCGGGCGTTGGAAAGTTATGATTTGACCCTGGAGAACCAACGACTGCTCGAGAAGTTGCAGGTCGCTAACGAACGATTGAAGAATGAAAACGCCTTCCTGCGCCAGGAGATCCACAAGGAACTGCATGAAATTGAAATAATTGGACAAAGTGTGGCCATGCGACGGGTTTTCGGGTTGGTGGACCGGGTCGTCGATACGCCGGTGACCGTGCTGTTGACCGGGGAAACCGGCACCGGCAAGACCATGCTGGCCCGTCACATTCACTATCGCGGCCCGCGCCAGAACCGGTTGTTCATCGAGCAAAATTGCGCGACGCTGCCCGAGGCCCTGCTGGAAAGCGAGCTGTTCGGCCACAAGCGCGGCGCGTTCACCGGCGCGGTTCAGGACCGGAAGGGATTGTTTGAAGTCGCCGACGGCGGCACCCTGTTTCTGGATGAAATCAGCGAAATGAGTCCGGCGTTGCAAGTCAAGCTCTTGCAGGTGCTTCAGGAAGGACGCTTCCGCCGGGTCGGCGCGAATGAGTATCGGCAGGTCGACGTGCGGATCATCGCAGCGACGAATCATGATTTATCATCCGAGATCAAAAAAGGCCGGTTCCGGGCTGATTTGTACTATCGGTTGAATGTTTTTCCGATTCATATTCCACCCTTACGAGAACATCTGGGAGATGTCCCGCTACTGGCCGAACACTGCCTGAAGAAACACCGCCGTAAACTGCGCAGGCCGATCACGGGCTTCAGCGAGGAAGCCCTACAGGATTTATGTCGCTACGATTATCCGGGCAATGTGCGGGAATTGGAAAACCTGATCGAACGGGCGCTGCTGTTGACTCAGGGTCCGCTCATCGAGGCGGGGGATTGGTTACCCGTCTCGCCCGTCAAGGTGGATCATCTTTCCAAATTGGACCAGTTCGAGCGCACCGAAATCCTGCGGCTCCTCGAACTCCACCAGGGAAATCTACACCGGGTCGCCGAGGAACTGCGCGTGAGCCGCACCACCCTGTGGCGCCGCCTCAAGCAGTATGGCTTGCAACCGGATCAGGACCCGGCTGTTTCAAAATGAAACGCGCTGGTTTCAGCGCGTTGCAAAACCGCACGACCTCCGCCCGCGCTCCCTCCCCCACCCTCCGCGGTCTCTAGTGGTCCCCAGCGTACTATTTACCATAAAATTCAAACGGCTATTTCTTTCTTCATCGTCGTCGAATCCGAATGCGACTTGCTCGAAATAGTTTGGCGTATTTTTTGCTTTTCTCGCTTCTTGTGCCCATGACGACAGAGATTGGGTATTTTTTTAATGTTTTTCAATGCGGTTGCGCATATTTCCTAGGTTCATGATCTCCGCAAGGGTTCTCCAAAAACGACCTCAACCGAGACCAGATCAACATGAATGATCAACGAAACGAGATCATCTCCAACAAAAACTTGCGGGAACAGGCCGAAGCATTCCTGGCGCAGCTCCCTCAGGAATCTCCCGATCTTTCGGAGGAGGAGCGCCGACGGTTGGTCCACAATCTTTCGGTACATCAGGTCGAACTGGAGATTCAGAACGAGGAACTGCGCAACATCCAACACCAGATGGAAGTAGTACGAGATCGCTACGCGCGGCTTTACCAACAGGCCCCGGTCGGTTATCTGAGCCTGGACGCTAGCGGCATCATCCATCAATTCAACTACACCTTTCTCGAAATGATGGGCGGTGAAAATCTCGATCTGTTGGGACAGCCGCTGGCGAACTTCATGGCCGAATCGGATCGGAAATTTTTTCTCAGTCGATTCAGGGGCTTTTTTAGACAGCCCGAGAACAAAACCATCGACGTGCTGCTGTTGCGCGGCAAAAACGGCAACGGTTTCCATGCCCGACTGAACGGACGTCTGGAAACCCCCGTAGCTTTACCCTCTCAACCACCCCGGCATCCCTTGTTGCTGATGAGCGTCAGCGACATCAGCGCGCAGATAGCCGCGGAGAAAGCGCTACGGGACAGCGAGCAACGCTTTCGCGATCTCTCGGCCCTAACCTCGGACTGGTTCTGGGAGCAGGACGCCCAATTCCGGTTTACTTACTTCTCGTCGGCTGGAGGAGTGTTTGGCGGCGAACAATCCAGTATCGACACCACGCAATGGCTCGGCAAGCCCCTCTGGCAACTACCGGTCGAACTGACTTTCGAGCAATGGGCGAAGCATCGTGCGGTTTTAGTGGCGCGCGAGTCATTTCGGGACTTTGAATTTCAAATGCTGATGGAATCTGGCGAGATCCACTGGTTCAGCCTCAACGGTCTACCATTATTTGATGCTGCAAAGCGTTTCACCGGTTACCGCGGCACCGCCCGCGACGTCACCGAGCGGCGGCGCTTGCAGGAAGCGAAGCGCTTGGCGCTCATCCCGCAAAAAACCACGAATATCGTCATCATGACGAACGCCGCCGGACTGATCGAGTGGGTCAACCCCGCATTCACGAGCCACAGTGGTTACGCGTTATCCGAAGCGCTGGGTAAGAAACCCGGAGCGCTCTTGCAGGGTCCCGAGACCGACCCGGCGGTCGTTGCGCACATGCGCGAATGCCTGGCCCGACAGGTCGGATTCGACGTCGAAATTCTTAATTATCACAAATCCGGAACCCCTCATTGGGCGGTTGTGAAAGCGGATCCAGTATTCGACCAGCACGGCGGGCTGCAACATTACATCGCGATCAAGCACGACATCACCGAACGCAAGCGCTCGTATGCCGAGTTATGGGAGTTGGCCACCACGGATTCCCTGACCCGCCTGTCCAACCGCCGCTGCTTTATCGATCGCTTGGAGCGCGAACTCGCGCGCTTGCAGCGGACCAAGGATCAGCCGGCTGCGGTATTGATGCTCGATCTGGATCACTTCAAGCGGATCAATGACACTCACGGTCATGCCGCGGGGGATGTGGTGCTGCAGCACTTCGCGGCGCTCATGCGCGCCGAGCTGCGCAAAATTGATACGGTAGGCCGGTTAGGTGGCGAGGAATTTGCCATCCTTCTGTCCGGCGCCACCTTGGACGCCGCCCGGGTTTTCGCCGAACGCCTGCGCGAGAAGGTGAGGAAGACACCGCTCATACACGACGGTCAGGCGATCCCGATCACCGTGAGCATCGGCGTCACCGCCATCAACGCGACAGACGCGAGTCCCATCGCCATTCTCATGCGCGCCGACCAAGCGCTGTATCAAGCCAAGGAACAGGGCCGGAACCGGACCGTGATCGCCGCCGTCCGCGAGACGCCGGATCCTGGCTTTTCAGTGACTGGTTCCGCTTGTTCGGAACCGGCCAGCGACTGAGAGACTGTACAAAAACCCCCTCCCCCCCTTGCGGGGGAGGGCGGGTTAGTTTTTTTTCAATGAGTTAGATCGCCATAGGCTGTGCAAAAACGCCTCTAAGTTATGGCAGTCCCATGCGGTTTGTGGAAATTTCCCTCCTTGGACAAGGAGGGGTGGTTCGCAACGGCGATTCTCGGCCGCGCCGCGCTCAACCGGCGCGGGCGGCGGCGAAAAAGGGCGCCAGCAACCGGGCGCAGGGTTCGGGATCTTCCAGATGCGGATGATGCCCGCCCGGCAGGATTTTCACCGTGAGATCGGCGATGCGGGCATAGCGGTCCTGCATGTAGGCCCGCTTCACCAGATAACCATCCGCGCCGCAGATCAACAGCGCCGGGACGGTGATCCGCGCCATGTAGGCCAGGATTTGCGGCTCGCTCAGGTACAGCGGCGAGACGAAGCGCAGACGGGGATCGGTGCGCCAGCCGTAGCCGGCGCCGACCGGATGGAGACTGCGACCGACCAGAATCGCCGCCGCCCGCCACGACAGGCCGCCGGCCTC
>JAWOHQ010000025.1:0-3731 GCA_046485105.1 Candidatus Competibacteraceae bacterium
TGACGCCCAAGCGCTTCGACTGGGAATCGCGTCCATTGCGGCTGCTGCCGCCCGCTTTTTTGTGTGCCATGACTCAACCCTCTGGATTCGGCGTCGCCTGGAACGTCGCCGCGTCGGAGAACCCCTCGACCTTACCAATCTGGCCCATGCCGCCGCTGTCGCTGATGCCGCTGATGCGCAGTTCCGTGAACGACTGCCGGTGGCCTTGGGTCTTACGGTAGTGCTTGCGGCGCCGGAACTTGACGATTCGAATCTTCGGTCCTCGCCCCTGGGATTCCACGGTGGCGGTGACCCGGGCGCCTTCGAGATAGGGCGCGCCGACTTGAATCCGGTCGCCATCGGCAACCATCAACACCGTGTCGAACTCCACGGAGGCCCCTTCCTCAACTTCGAGTTTCTCGACCTTGAGGGTCTGACCCTCGGTGACCCGGTATTGCTTGCCTCCGGTCTTGATGACAGCGTACATGGCGAAATCTCCAAACTCTCTAAGCTGCCTGCTCGGCAGTGAACAATGGCATCCGGATCGTCCGTCCCGACTTAAGAGAGTAATAGTAGCGACATGCCCGCTCCAGGTCAAACCCATTCCGATCCATCGATCCATCGCGCAGCCCGAGCGCTCACCTTGACCCTGTCGCCACCAATCCGTAGCATGGCCAGCGTTTCCGTCAAAACTACATTTCCCATGGATATCGAACAGATTCGCGCGCCCATCGCGGACGACTTGGACGCCGTCGACGCCCTGATCCGCCGGCAGTTGCGTTCCGACGTGGCGCTGATCAATCAGTTGGCCGGCTACATTATCGACAGCGGCGGCAAGCGGTTGCGGCCCGTCGCCATGTTGCTGGCGGCGCGCGCCTGCGGCTACGCGGGTCGCGACCACATCGCCGCCGCCGCCATCGTCGAATTCATCCACACCGCGACCCTGCTGCACGACGACGTGGTGGATGAGTCCAGTCTGCGTCGGGGCCGGGAGACAGCGAACGCGATTTGGGGCAATCAGGCCAGCGTGCTGGTGGGGGATTTTCTCTATTCCCGTTCGTTTCAAATGATGGTCGGCATCGGTAGCCTGCGGGTGATGGAAATCCTGGCTGATACCACCAACGCCATCGCCGAGGGCGAAGTGCTGCAACTGCTCCATTGCCACGATCCCGACACCAGCGAAGAGCGCTACATGGCGGTGATTTACGCCAAGACCGCGAAGCTGTTCGAAGCCGCCGCGCAACTCGGCGCGGTGCTGGCCGGTCGGCCGCACGCCGAGGAGCAGGCGCTGGCCCGCTACGGCCGGCGTCTGGGCACGGCGTTCCAGTTGATCGACGACGTGCTGGACTACAGCGCTTCCAGCGCGGAACTGGGTAAGAACATCGGCGACGATCTGGCGGAGGGCAAGCCGACCTTGCCGCTGATTTACGCGATGCGCCACGGCGCCCGCGAAGAGGCCCAGATCATCCGCGCGGCCATCGAACAGGGGGGCCTGGAGCGACTCGACATCGTGACGCGCACTATTGAGTCAACCGGAGCACTGGACTATACTGCGCGTCTTGCCGCAGCGGAGGCCGAGCAGGCCATCGCCGATCTGGAATCGCTCCAGGATTCGCCAGCCAGGAACGCGCTCGTCGGTCTGGCTCGTTTCGCGGTCGATCGCCGCTATTAGTTTTATCTCTTCATTCGGGGTGTAGCTCAGCCTGGTAGAGCACTGCCTTCGGGAGGCAGGAGTCGCAGGTTCAAATCCTGTCACCCCGACCAATCTTTTCAAGTGGAATGAATCGGATACAGCCGCCCGTTTAGGTCTTGGCCGGGATGAAACGGCAACACCCCAAACCCCAACTCCCGCAACAGCGGCAGATTCCACCGGTCGTTGGTCAAGGTATCGCCGGGCTGGCCGTCCGCTAAATGTTTCGCCGCCTCCCGAAACGCCGCCCAATGCCGGCGCAACCGGTTCCACCAGGACTGGGTCAGGACTTCGTTCAGGCGCTCGCCCGGCGCCAGGCCGTAATCCTCGGGCTGGATGCCGGGCACTTGCTCCTTCGGTTCCAACAGGCGGCGCAGCAGATCGGCCGGCAACAACCCGCCTGCGGAATGAATCGTCTGGAACGCCTCGGCGCGGCGGGTCATGGTGAGTTAGCGAGTAGCGCGTAGGGTGTTGGGTTTACCAGACAGTCCGCACCGGATAGGCCTGAATAAGCCCGTCCGGCGTCAACAGCGTCAGGCTATGGGCAATCGCCTGGCAAATCAGCATTCGATCAAAGGGATCCTGGTGATGAGGCGGCAGACGCCGTAACTCCAGAACGGCCGCCTCGGTCAGATCGAGAGCGGCGATCCCGTGTTTGGCCCGTTCCTTGGGAACATAGTCATGCGGCGGTTGGGCCAGCGGCACCCGCCCCAAACCATGCTTGACGGTGATCTCCCAAGCGGACACGGCGCTCAGGTAGACGGTATGGTGGGGATCGCTGAACAGGGTGCGGGCGGTCGCCGACAGTTGTGGAGAATCGCGCACGATCCACAGAAAGGTGCAGGTATCGAGCAGAATGTTCACGCACCGATTCCGTTGAAAGCCGCCAGCAGCTCGGCAGGTAACGGCTCGAAGAATTCCGGCGGTAATTCAATGCCCCGGTCGGCGGCCAACCCCAACGGGCGCGGCTGATCTGGCGCTTTCGGTAACGGGCGAATTTCGGCAATCGGTACATTGCGTTTGCAAAGGAGGATGGTCTCGCCCTGTTCCAGCGCCGGCAGATAACGAGACAGATGGGTTTTGGCTTCGTGGATATTGAGTTGCAACATGGTTTAGTTCCTGATTGACTTCAGGCTCTGGATTATTCGCCAGATTCACCAGGAGCGCAAGACAGCGGCTATCGGTTTTTTGTATCCACCGTCGTTCCCTACCTCCCTACCCCCTAATCACCGGCAGCAAAAGATAAGCGCCCAGAAGATCCACCGGCAGCAACGGACAAAATCCACGATGTCATCGAACAGTTGGCGATACTCCCGGCTGAAGGTATAGGTGGCTTCCTTATCGAGCCGGGTCGGAAAAGCGGTATCAATGTCCAGAAAGCGGCGAATATCGGAGCGGCGGCGTTGCACCAGATGCCGGGCCAGTTTCTGGCGGATGCCCTCGCGCTCCTTGCGCTCCAAATCATCGGGCAACTGGAAAAACGCCTCATCCAATAGCCCCAGCAAAGAACGGAACGCCCCTTCGTTACCGCTGTGCGGGGTCGCGGTCACCAGCACCAGATGCCGCCGGGGGTCTTGGGCGATACTCCGCACCAGCGCAAAGCGCTGTTGCCGACCGCGACCCACTCCGCCCGCCAAGGTGCAACCGTGCGCCTCGTCGACGATCACGAACTCCGGGCATTTCAGCGCGAAATCCGCCGCCCGGCGTTCGCTCTTGATGAAGTCGGTGGACACCACCACAAAGCGATGCCGGTCAAACACCGACTGGCCCGTCGGCAAATCCCGTTCCAGTCGCTGAATCGTGCTGCCGAGCACCAGTTCGGCCTCAAGGTGAAACTCCATCGTCGGCGCACAGAACAGCCCCCCTCCCACACCACCGGACGTACGGGTCACGTATCCGGCGGTTCGGCAGATTAAGAGCCTGTACGAAAACTCCCCTCTCCCTGTGGGAGAGGGGCTGGGGGTGAGGGCTTTATTTTCAATGCGTCAGTTCGCCAGAGGCTGTACAAAAACGCCTCTAAGTCAAGCGACAGGGCATGAGCTTGTACCACACGCACCACGCC
>JAWOHQ010000018.1:0-2942 GCA_046485105.1 Candidatus Competibacteraceae bacterium
TCATGGCGGGGTCCGCGAGGTCGGAATGTTGAGAAGTGTGATAGAGAAAAGCAGGGAGGTCCCCACCGACCACCACACCCTTGCTGTGTTTGCAGCTTGCGATGCGTGTTGCCTCGATCATTTTACTGCTCCCGGCTTCAGTGGGGACCTCCCTGCTTTTCTCTATCACACTTCTCAACATTCCGACCTCGCGGACCCCGCCATGACGATGGCTGGACTCAATACACCTATTGTTCTTGGATTCTGGGTCGTCCCTCTCAAGAAGAGAACTGCCTTTGCCAAGAGTCATCCAGCCCCGGCGACTTTCTCCTGGGGTCAAGAGGATCAGTTTCATGGGGGTTGGAATTACGGGGCTCATTAGATGAGGTTCACTGTCGTTTCGGACTGCTGATTAGAGATTGGGTTACTCCCCACGCTGTGTCACCACAACGCAGTTACCGTCTCCTTCTAATCGAATAGGTTAAGGATTAGAGTAGGACTTCCACCTACGTGTTGATAGCCTTCGCAGGCGTACTGACCCCCAAGAGACATGGAAAATTGGACTGACCCCTTACGCTCAGCATTCGCTGGCTGAGAGTCCAACTCAGCGCTCCGACCTCGTATTGGCAAGCCCTGGACTCCCTGCGCACGCTCTACGCAAAATGATGACTCAAATGTAAGCGCTCAATCCATGGGCGTCGGAAGCTACTGGCCGCTGGGGCATGGATAGCATACACGGGCGTGTATGTTGCTTGTGCGCCGTGCTTCAAACTCCGCAGGCCGCGGCCCCGTTCTTCGCGGCGGGGCCGGGAGCCGGCGCGGGCGCGGGCTGCCAGCGGGAGGGCAGCAGTGCGCCCAGGTCGTCTTGGTTGGTCATGGCCGGGAGCCGCTGGAGCACATCGGCGAGGTAGGCCTCCGGGTTGTGGCCGTGGCGTTTGGCGCACTCCACCAGGGTGTAAATGATGGCGGCGCGCTGGCCGGTGGTCTCGCCACCCATGAAGAGCCACGCCTTCTTGCCGACGGCCGTGGGCCGGATGCCGTTTTCGATCCAGTTCGAGTCGATTTCGAGTTGCCCGTGGTCGAGATAGACAGTGAGGCGGCCCCAGAGCGCGAGGGTGTAGTCGATGGCCTTGCCCAGCGGGCTCTTGGGCAGGACCTCAGGGCGCTGGCGCAAGGCGAGCAGGTCGGCTTTGAGGGTCTGGAGAAGAGGCGCGGCCTGCTCCTGGCGGACGCGGGCCCGCTCGCCGGGCGACGCCTGGCGCCGGCGCAAATCGGCCTCGATCCGGTAAAGCCCCTGGATGGCGGCCAGCGGTCCGGCGGCGAGGGCCTGGCCGAGCTTGAAGGCCTCGTGGAACTTGCGCCGCGCGTGCGCCCAACAGGACAGGCGCAGGATGCCGGGCTTTTTGCCGTCGGCCCAGGAGTCGTATGCGGCGTAGGCGTCGGTCTGCAGGAACCCGGCGAAATCCCCGAGCAGGTCGTCAAGACAGGAGGCCTTGCGACTGGGGTGCCATTGATAGAGGATGTCGCCGCGGATGCCGTTGCGCGGCGCGTGGATCACCCAGAGGTATCCGGTGGCGCATTTCCCATTGCCGGGTTTTTGGAAACGCACGGGTGTTTCGTCGGCCTGGAGGTAGCCGCTGCGCAGCAGTTCGCGGTGGATGAGTTTGTAAAGCGGCTCGAGGGTGTCGGCGACGACCTTGTCCCAGTGGCAGAGGGTGTGGCGGGGAATCTCCACGCCGTGGCGGTCGCGCAAGATGCCTTCGGTGCGGAAGTGGGGCCGGTGGTGGCAATACTTCGATGCGGTGGAGTAGGCCACCATGCGGGCGGTGGCGCTCAGTTCCAGGGAGCGCGGCGCCGGCGGCTTGAGGGGCACGGCGTCCGGCCGGCCGATGGCCACATGCACGACGCGCACGGTGCGCTCGATGAAGACGGCGGGCGGCTGGTAGTCGAACCGGTCGGTAACGATGCGTTGGATCTCACGGTAGGCGTCCGGGTTGGCCAGCACCTCGTCGTGGACGATCACCGTCTCGCGCACCTCCAGATGGGAGAGGTCGCGCGGCTTGTTAGGGGAGCGCCTGCCGGCGGGAGCGGTGCCGGCCGCCGGCCCCTGGCCCGCGGTCGCGGCGGCTTCGGCCGGGCCCGCCGCCCCGGGGTCGAACGGCAGGGCGAGTTGGGCGGGGTCGATCGTTTCGCTCTTCTTGTCGTAAAGCCGGCGGATCAGATCGCTGATCTTGTCGCGCAGGAGTTGGTTTTCCACGCGCAGCCGCTCGACCTCCGCCCTCAGGAGGGCGGCGTCCGGGTCGGCTTGCGGCTGGCGCGGTGGTGTCATCCGCGGCAAGAATACACCGTTTTTCCGACAACGCAACAATAAACTCAAATAAAATGTAAAAAAGTTTTCATCCCGCATTCTCAGCTCCGTTCGAACCAGGCACGGCGGCAGCCGTCGCGCAGGTCGATGCCGTCGGTGAGCATGGCCAGGGCGGCGGGCTCGAGGCTCACCTTGCCGTCTTTGGCGTCGGCGGCCTTGGGCCAGTGGAAAGTCCCGCGCTGGAGTTTTTTCGCGTGGATCCACAGCCCGGTGCCATCCCAATGAAGCAGCTTGATGAGGGTATGGGAGCGGTTGATGAAACAGAAAACCGTTCCGCCGCGCGGATCCTCGCCGAGACGCGAGAGCACCATGGCGTGGAGTCCGTCGAAGGACTTGCGCATGTCGCAGGGCTCCAGGGCGAGCAGGACGCGCAGGCTGCCTGATAGAGTCAGCATGGCCGGCGCATGGCGGTTAGGAGTTCGACGGCCAGGGGAATGGCGGCGCGCGAGCCGATTTCCACTACCGAGCCGCAGGGCAGGGTGATGCGCAGCGGTGCCGCGGCGCATGACGCGGGCTCAAGCCGCACCTCGGCGAACGCCGGGCCGCCCGCCGCCGGGATGCCGTGCTCCCGGCGCTTGCGCAGCCAGGCGATGAA
>JAWOHQ010000116.1:0-5732 GCA_046485105.1 Candidatus Competibacteraceae bacterium
GGTAAATTGCCATCGCGAAGTTGCTGGGGTTCGAATGTGCCGCTTTGCCAGTAAGATACCAGGACAACGTATTGCCAAAACAGCATGAAAAATCCACCCAAGCCCAACGCATATCGCAGCCGCCCCAAATTTTCCGGATGTTGGCGCAAGGCCAGCAAGGTTAATATCCCTATTGCGCTTTGTAATACAAATTGACCCCACGCTCTTAATCCGACCAGAATCTCCTCAGCGCCGAAGATACTGAACAGAAAACCACATAATAACAATAGGTAGCCTACAACAAAACCACGGTCGGCGCCAACCGAACGCCCCGGACAACTGAGCAACCCCCAAAGCGCATAGCTGTAATCCAGTACGTTAAATAAAGCGCGACCGCCGATCTGAGAGGCTGGAAATAAAGCTGGCAATAGCCAGCCCCAGTTAAAGAAAGCATCCTGGAATTTCTGATACCGAGTGACGACCTTCATCAGCGCGGCTTTGCAAATATCGGACATAAGGATTCGTACAGCGCCAGCGTTTCATCCAGCATCCGCCGCAAGGGGAAAACCGGTTCCACCGGCACGGACGGCGGCGCGGCCAGCAGGTCGAGCACCCGCGCCATTAGTGCCTCCCAGTCGCCGACGGAAACCCGGCCCGCGGGATACAGCCGCTCCAGAATTTCCCCGACGCCGCCGTGGGCGTAGCCAACGACCGGAACCCCCAGACTCAACGCTTCCAGCACCGTGCGCCCGAAGGATTCCGGCTGGGTCGACAACGACAGGACCAGTGTGGATATCGCGTAAATCTCCCGCAGGTCGGCGCGATGCCCGGTGAACAGAACCCTCTCCGCCAATCCCCGCGCCCGCACCAGACTCCGCAGTTGCTCGGCGTAGCGTCGCCGGCGGGGTTCCTCGCCGCCGACGATCAGTCCATACCCCGGCCAACCGCGCGCGCGCAACCCGACCAACAAATCGATGAAATCTTCATGACCCTTAAGCCGGCTCAATCGACCCGGCAAGGTCAACACCGGGGCGGCGCGCAGTTGCGGAAATTGCCGATGCCACTCCGCCAGCCACTCGGGGTCCGGCCGATAACCATGAGGAAATTCCACCGGATCGACGCCGCGCGGGATGACCTGAATCCGCTCCACCGGCAATCCGGGATAGCTGCGGCGCAGATAGTCGCGCACCGTCTCGGACACGGCGATCACCCGCTCACCACGGGTCATAATGGCGCTGTAGCGGGACACCGAGTAGAGCCCGTGAACGGTGGTGACGAAACGCGGGCGGGTCGCCGGGTCCATTCCCCGCCAAGCCAGCCAGCCGATCCAGGCCGGCAGTCGGGAACGGGCGTGCAGAATATCGATGCGTTGCTCGGCCAGCCAACGCCGCAGGGGGCGAACCCAGCGCAGGGTCAGCGGCGATTTACCGCCGAGCGGCCAGTCCAGATACTCGCTGCCCTCGCGCAGCAGTTCCGGGACCAGCCGGCCGCCGGCGGAAATTACCACCGACCGGTGACCGCGTTGCACCAGCGCTCGGGCCACTTCCAGCGTCCCCCGTTCCACGCCGCCCCCGTTCAAAGCCGGCAACACTTGCGCCACGCTCAAGCGAACCATCGCGCGATGATCCAATGGGCGCAGCGTTCGGCTTCGTTGAAGATTCCGGGGGGGCGATGCAGCGTCCGACCCGGTCGCCAATCCGCGAAGGGCGTTACCCAGCCCTCGACGGACAGGCGTTCGAGTCCGCGACTGACGCGGCTCAGGCGCTGGCGCGGCGTTTCCAGCACCCCCACGGCGGCTCCGGCGGTCAACGCCTCGTAAACCATCGACACGCTGTCGGCGGTCACCCAAACCTGACCCGCCCGAGCCAGTTGGGCCGGCAGCCAGTCCGGACTGGTCTCCGCAACCGGAACCACACAAAGTCGTTCCTCATCCGGGCGCGGATCATCCAGAAATTCCAACGGGGTGCGGCGCGAAGTAGTCAGGGTCCAGGATACAGCGGGATCGGCGGCGACAATGGCGGCGATTTGTCGAAGCAGAGCGGCGGCGTCCCAGCCAAAATGAGCGGACGGTCCCCCGATCAAGAGAAGTCCCTGACGGGGGTCCAGGCTTTGAGAGGGCTGGATGCGATTCAACGCGCCGCGCGTGGCGAGCACGTTCGGGCGGTTCGGCGGCGTGTCGTGCTCCGGGATCAGACAGAGATCGAACAGGCTCACCGGCAGGCTGGGACGCATCAGCACGATGATTCGCCCCCCACAAGCGCGGCGCGCGGCCAATAAAGAGAAATGGGTGCGGTGTCCGGTGCCGACCAGCAGGTCGGGCGCGGGCAATGCGTTTGCATCGGGCCCCCGGCGCCGCAGCCCGGCGAGAAACGCCATCGGCCATGGCAGCGGCGTCAGCGTGACCGACTCGACTGGCCGCAAGCGGGTCAAGGCTTCGAGCAATCCCTGACTTTGGTTGTCATGCCCGCTCTTGCCATCACTGAACCGCCAGACGACCAGCGGTTTCACCGACGATTCCGCCCGCGATCCCAAGCCGTCATCAATCAATCAGGATGTACTCAGCTCCACAATACGGGCACTTGGCCCGGCCGGTCTCTTCTATGGGCAAATAGACCTTCGGATGAGAACACCACAACATCATGTGCGGCATCGGGCAGGACAAGGGCAGATCGGCGCGACTGACTTCGTAGGTATTCTGGGCATTCGGCATGATCGAAGCGGGAGCGGTGGTGGCGACGGCGGCCATAAAACGATTCTCCTGAGGGATAACCACTTAAAACTTAAAACTTAAAACTTAAAACTTAAACATCCGCTCATGCCAACGTCAGCCATTCGGAATATTGCTCGCGGCGGCCGTGGACCTGATCGAAGTACAACGCTTGCAGGCGCTGGGTGATCGGGCCGCGCCCACCGACGCCGATGGCGCGCCCGTCCACCTCGCGAATCGGCGTCACCTCGGCGGCGGTACCAGTGAAGAACGCCTCATCGGCGATATACACCTCGTCGCGGGTGATGCGCTTTTCCTTGACCGTGATCCCGAGATCGGCAGCGAAGCGGATGATGGTGTCGCGGGTGATGCCTTCCAGGGCCGAAGTCAGATCGGGGGTGTAGATCACGCCATCGCGCACGATGAATACGTTCTCGCCACTGCCTTCGGCGACATAACCCTCGGTGTCGAGCAACAGGGCTTCGTCGTAGCCGTCGCGCAGAGCGTCCTGCAGGGCCATCATGGAATTCATGTAATTGCCGTTGGCCTTGGCCTTGCACATGGTGACATTGACGTGATGCCGGCTGAACGAGGAGGTGCGAATGCGGATGCCGCGCTCCAGATTCTCCGCGCCCAGGTAGGCGCCCCATTCCCAGGCGGCGACGATCACGTGGACCTTGAGATTGTCGGCGCGCAGTCCCATCCCTTCGGGACCGTAAAAACACATGGGGCGAAGATAGGCGCTGGCCAGATCATTGACGCGCACCGCCTGCCGGCAGGCTTCGTTGATTTCATCCTTACCGTAGGGGATCGCCATTCCGACGATGTGGGCGGAACGAAACAGCCGGTCGGTATGGGCCTGGAGCCGGAAGATCGCGGCGCCCCGGTCGGTGGCGTAAGCGCGAACGCCTTCGAAGACCCCCATGCCGTAATGCAGGGTGTGGGTCAGGACATGGGTGTTGGCCTCGCGCCAGGGCGTCAGCTCACCGTCGTACCAGATCAGACCGTCACGGTCGGCCATCGTCATACCGAATCTCCTTCACAGATCGAGGGATCACTAACGCCGCGCGGGCGTTGTGTCCGTTTTATATTCGTAAGTCAAGGTTCGCGCCGCTCGGCGGCGGGCGGGAGAGCGGCGGGGCCGGTTACATACAGTTCAAGCGTCTTCCATCAACCGCCGCCAGACGCGGATCACGCCCTCGCGCTCGTCCCGCGCCTCGTCCACCAGAATGCGCGCGGGTTGTTCCCGCAGCTTGAGCAGATGGATGCGCCGGCGCAGTCCCCGGTAGGCGCTGCGCAACCGGGCGGCGTCGGCGATGGACAGAACGCCGGCGCGTTCCAGACCGTCGAGTTGCCGGATGTTGTCGGTATAGGTCAACAACGCCGGGTAGCGGTGGGCGTTCGCCAGGATTTCATATTGCACCATAAATTCGATATCGGCGATACCACCCCGACCCTGCTTGAGATCGAAGACCTCGGCGGCGCTGGCGTCAAGTTCGGCGCGCATCCGTTCGCGCATGTCGCGGACCTCCTGGCGCAAGGCGACGGGATCGCGCTCGCGCCCCAACACCTCCTGGCGAATGGCCAGGAACCGTTCGGCCAGGGCCGCCGGACCCGCTGCCACCCGCGTCCGCGTCAGCGCCTGATGCTCCCAGGTCCAGGCTTGATGGCGCTGATATTCGGCGAAGGCTTCAAAGGAACTGACCAGCAAGCCGGCGCGGCCGCTGGGCCGCAACCGGGTGTCCACCTCGTACAAGTCGCCGGCCCCGGTGCGAGCGGTGAGCAAATGGATGATCCGCTGCACCAGCTTGGCGAAAAAACTCGGGTTATCGATCTGGCGCGGTCCAGCGGTCAGTTGCCGCTCGCCGGCGCTGTCGTGCAGGAACACCAGGTCCAGATCGGAGCCGTAATTCAACTCGATGCCGCCCAGCTTGCCATAAGCCAGGATGGCGAATTGCGCCTCGCGCGGGACCCCATCCACCACGCAACCGGGTCGCCCGAACTTCGGCAGCAGATCGGTCCAGGCCAGTTCCAGCACCTTGCGCAGCAGGGTTTCGGCGATCTCGGTCAAGCGATCGCTGACGATCATCAACGGCATGGCGCCGCTGACGTCGGCGGCGGCCACTCGCAATACCTGCGCCTGCTTGAAATAGCGCAGGGCGTTCAACCGCTCCTCGTCGTCGTCAGCGGGCGCCCGCGCCAGGTGCAGATCCAGTTCCGCCGCCAGTTGCACGCGATCCAGGGGCGCGTACAGGTTGGCGGGATTGAGCAGATCGTCCAGCAGCAGGGGATAACGGGTCAGATGCTTGCCGATCCAGCCGCTGGCGGCGCACAGCTTGACCAGTTGCGCCAGGGCCTGCGGATGATCGACCAGCAGCGCCAGATACACCGACCGGCGGGCCACTTTTTCCAGCAGATCGAGCACTCGTTCCAGGGTCGCGGTGGGTTCCGGCGTGGCGACGGCCGCTTCTAGCACCCGGGGGATCAGCGCGTCCAGGCGCTCGCGCCCGCGCTTGCTCATGGTTCGATAACTGAAGCCGGTCCGCAACGCCCGCAACCGGTTCCAAGCCAACGCCGGCTCCTCGAAACCCTGCCCGTTCAGCACGAGCAACGATTCTTCTTCACCGGGGTCATCCCGCCACAATACTGCCAAATCCGCTTCGGCGGCGTCCGCTTGCGGCGGGGTGACGTCGCCGAAGATCTGGACGAACTGTTGGGTCACCGCTTCGGTATGCCGCGCCAGTTCCCGCGCGAACGCCTCCCAGTCGGAATACCCCATGGCATACGCCAGCCGCAACCGCGCCCGTTCATCCTCCGGGAGATTATGGGTCTGCTGATCGGCCCAAGCCTGCAAGCGATTCTCGACCCGGCGCAGGAACCGGTAGGCGTCTTTCAGCGCGGCGACCGCCGGGTCCGGCAATCGGCCGCTGGCGCCCAGCGTGTCCAGCACTCGCAAGATGCCGCGTTCCCGCAGCGCAGGTTCGCGCCCGCCGTAAATGAGTTGGAACGCCTGGCCAATGAATTCGATTTCGCGGATGCCACCCGG
>JAWOHQ010000127.1:0-3990 GCA_046485105.1 Candidatus Competibacteraceae bacterium
CCGCCACTGTGGGTTGAACATGTCGAAGCGCGGCTGCACGCCCAACAAATCCTGGTGCGCGCTGAAATAGGCGTCCCGCGTCCCAACATCCCGCCAGTAAGCCTGCTCCTCGTAGGATTTAATGCCTGGCACCTTGTTGGTGGCGAAATCATAAGCAAACACCCGATGGGTGTTTTTTAGTTTCGGCAGCACGTGATGGCCGAAATCGTGCTCGTCGCGGCTGTTGGCTTCCTCGAGCGCCCGCACCAGCACCTTGGCGTCGAACAGATAGTTGCCCATCGACGCATAGGCGCGGGTCGGGTCGGAAGGCATCGCTGGCGGATTGGCCGGCTTCTCTTTGAAGTCGCTGACCCGGCCATCGGCTTCGGTGTCGATGACGCCGAACGCGGTGGCTTCGGCGAGCGGCACCGGCAGGGCCGCCACGGTCGCGTCGGCCTTCCGCTCGCGGTGAAAATCCACCATCTGGCTGATATCCATCCGATAGACGTGATCGGCGCCGAACACCAGAACCAGATCGGGATCATGCAGCTTGATCAGATTGATATTCTGATACACGGCATCGGCGGTGCCCTGGAACCAGTCGCCGCCGCGCATCATCTGCGGCGGCACCACGGTCACGAACTCCTCGTTGCGCATCGGCGACACCACCCAGGCTTTGCGGACGTGTTCGATCAGCGACTGGGACTTGTACTGCACCAGCATGTAGATGGATTGAATCCCGGAATTGAGCAGATTGCTCAACACGAAGTCCACGATGCGGTAGCGGCTGCCGAACGGCAGCGCCGGCTTGGAGTTGTGGGCCGTCAGGGGTTGCAGGCGGGAACCTTCGCCGCCCGCCATCACGAAAGCCAGAATTTTCGGTTGTTTCATCGCGGCACATCCTTCGTTTCGAGTGACAGTACTTCACACAAACCCCCGAGCGGTATGGCAACCCAGTCGGGGCGATTATCCAATTCATAACGGAGTTCGTAGCACGCTTTCTCCAGCGTGAACAGGTCCAGCAGCAGCGTGGCCTGCTCGGGATCGGCGGGATAGGCCGAGCTGTCTTGCACGGCGTCGGTATAACCGGCCAGGAAGGCGGCCCGCGCTTGCCGCTCCCAGTCGTTGGCGTAGGGCGCGAGCGCTTCCCATTGGCTGGTGCGATCGGCGGTCGCCTGGCGCAGGGCCGCGTGCGCGGCATAGTTCAGCGAACGCAACATACCCACGACATCCCGCAGCGGCGAGTGCTTGTGGCGACGTTCCGGCAGCGTTCGGGATGGTTCGCCCTCGAAATCGATGATGATGACGTCGTCCTTCGCCACCAACACCTGGCCGAGATGGTAATCGCCGTGGAAACGGGTTTTCATGGGCCAAGGCCCCGCGCCCGCGACGCCCTCGAACCGGGCCAACAAGGTGTCCCGGGCGTTCAGCAGACACCCGGCCAGCGACCGGGCCGGCTCGGCCAGCCGCCATTGCGCCTGCTCCAGGCGATCCAGGGTCTCGCTCGCCTCGCGCCGAATCTGCGCCAGCCAACCCGCCAGATCGGTCGCCGTGATCGGCTCTGGATCGAAGGCCGGATCGCCGGTGGTTTGCGCCAGCGCCCGGTGCAATTCGCCGGTGCGCCGGCCCAAGGTGCCGGCAAACAGCAGATACAGCGCGTGGACCTCTTCGCCGACCTCCCGCACGACTTCCGGCTGTTGCAGGCAATCATCCAGAAACCGCTTGAGGTAATCCAGGGTATAGCTCCAGGCGTCACCCTGATTGGCGACGAAACCCTGGAGCATCGCCAAGGCGATGACATTGCCCTCCTCATCCTCGTATTCCAGGGCGCCGGCCAGCGGCGCCGCGTTGGCGAAGGCGGCGACGTCGGTCAAGAACCGGCCCATCTCCAATTCGGGATTGATGCCGGGCCGCAACCGCCGGTACCCCTTCAGCAACATCCGGTCGCCGACGTTGAGGGTGGTGTTGCTGCTGTCCAGGGCCAGCCGCTTGATCGGCAACATCTCCGGAATATCCCCGGCCAATTCCTGGAAGGACTGCGTCGAGGAAAATTTCAGCCAGCCGCCACCCAAGGGGATTCGGGCGTTGCGTCCCATCATTTTCACCAAGGTCTGACTGAAGCGTTCGTCGGCGTAGGCATCGTAGAGCAAACCCATCCGGGCGCGGAACCGAACTCGGGCCAAGGCGTAGGGCCACAGCGGTCGCAACCGCTCTTCGCCTTCGTCTTCCCAGGCCAGCGCCATCGGCAAGCCGTAATCCTGCGGCTCGGGACGCTCGGCCAGCCAGACCCGAATCCGGGCCAGCACCCACTCGGTCTGCTCGACCCAGACGTCGTATTTATCGAACTCCACCGATTCGATCCGCCCGCTCTTGCCGGCGAACCAGCGCTGGGTTGGCAGGAATTGCGGCAGGATCTGCCGGGTCAGCCGGTCATGCAGGTTCATGGCCATTTCCCGCCGGCTCGGTTCGACCTGATCGACGAAGAAACTCTTCCAACCCTGAAACAACACTAGAATCCGCAGTTCGGAACCAGGCATCCGCTCTTCGTGCCAGACCGGCGGCGCGGCGTAGCTCAGCCGGAACCAGTAAAACCCATAGCGGGACAAGGTGAGGAGATAAGGCAGTTCGCCGATGGGCGGAAACGCATTCTGACCCAGCATTTCCACCGGCACCATGCCTTTATACTTGCTCAGATCGAGTTCCACCGGCTGCGCGGAGCGGGATAGATTGGCCACGCACAGCACCGTTTCGTCGGCGTAGGCGCGGACGTAGGCCAGGATTTTGCGGTTGCCGGGACTCAGCATCTCCAGCCGGCCCCGCCCGAAGGCTTGACAGGTTCGGCGCACCGCAATCATCCGCTTCATCCAGTTCAACAGCGACGCCGGCTCGCGCTGCTGGGCTTCCACGTTGACCGCCTCGTAACCGTAGATCGGGTCCATGATCGGCGGCAGATACAGCCGTTGCGGGTCGGCCTTGGAGAAACCGGCGTTGCGGTCGGGACTCCATTGCATCGGGGTGCGCACCCCGTTGCGGTCGCCCAGATAGAAGTTGTCGCCCATGCCGATTTCGTCGCCGTAGTAGAAGACCGGCGTGCCTGGCATCGACAGCAGCAGGCTCTTCATCAGCTTGATCTTGCTGGAGTCGTTGTCCATCAGCGGCGCCAGCCGGCGACGGATGCCGACGTTGACCCGCATCCGGGGATCGGCGGCATAGGTGCGGTACATGTAGTCCCGCTCCCGGTCGGTGACCATTTCCAGCGTCAATTCATCGTGGTTGCGCAGGAAAATCGCCCATTGGCAGTTGTCGGGAATGTCCGGCGTCTGTTCGAGAATTTCGACGATGGGATAGCGGTCTTCCTGGGCGATGGCCATGTACATGCGCGGCATCAGCGGGAAGTGGTAGGCCATCTGGCACTCGTCGCCGTCGCCGAAATAGTCGCGCACGTCCTCCGGCCACTGGTTGGCCTCGGCCAGGAACATGCGGCCCTGGTAATGCTGCTCGATCACCGCCCGCATCTGTTTGATCACCGCATGGGTTTCGGGCAGGTTCTCGTTGTGGGTGCCCTCGCGGACGCACAGGTAGGGAATGGCGTCCAGGCGCAGCCCGTCCACGCCCAGATCCAGCCAGAACCGCATCACCTTAATCACCGCCTTCACCACCGCCGGATTGTTGTGATTCAAATCCGGCTGATGGGAGAAAAAGCGGTGCCAGTAATACTGCTGCGCCACCGGGTCCCACGCCCAGTTGGAGGTTTCGGTGTCGGTGAAGATGATCCGGGTTTCCGCGAATTTCTTGTCGTCGTCGCTCCAGACATAGAAGCCCCGCTCTCGCGAACCCGGCGGCACCCGGCGCGCGGCTTGGAACCAGGGATGCTGGTCGGAGGTGTGGTTGATGACCAGTTCGGTGATGATCTTGAGGCCGCGCGAGTGCGCCTCGCGGACGAAGGCCCGCACGTCGGCCAACGTGCCGTACTGGGGATGGACGCTGCAATAATCGGCGATATCGTAGCCG
>JAWOHQ010000172.1:0-2880 GCA_046485105.1 Candidatus Competibacteraceae bacterium
TCGCCGCGCGCCAGCCGGCCCTCGATGGCGTCCAGGCAGCGCGGCAGATCGGCGAGGGTGTCCACCACATAATGCGCGCCGCCCATTAGAAGCCGCTGATAGGCGCGTTCCCGATAGCGCTGCTGTTCGACCCGCGGCAGCGCCTGCCAGTCGGCCAGGGCCAGCCCGACCTCGTTGCCGCTGATGGCCACGCCCACGGTCCACAGGCCGGCGTTCAATCCTTCCTCGATGCCGGGCACGGTATCGTCCACCTTAACGCAGGATTGCACCGCCTCGATTTCCAGCTCGATGGCGTTTTGGAGGCTCATGTGCGGATACGGTCGGCCGCGCGGGACCTCGGTGGCGCACACCGCGCTATCGGGAACATAGCCTTGCGCGGCGGCGGCTTCCAGCAACGGCTCCATCATCTCTCGGCTGTACCCAGTGTTAGCGCCGATGCGGATGCCGCGTTCGCGCAAGCCCGCGACCGTTTCCCGGCAGCCGGGAACCAGTTGCGCGTGGTCGCGAATGACGGCGATCTGCAGCGGGATGAAGGTTTCGTACAGCCGGTCCACGTCGGCCGCGTCCGGTTCCGCGCCGTGGCGTTCGCACCAGCGGGCGGCGATGGCGGGCGCTTCGCAAAGCTGGCGGATATGTTCGCGCTTTTCCAGGCCCATCGGCCCGCGCGCCTCGGCGACGCTGATCGTCACGCCCTGGTCGGCGAACAGTTGGACGAACGCCGCCACCGGCGCCAGCGAGCCGAAATCCACCGTGGTTCCGGCCCAGTCCAGAATCACCGCCCGCACCGGGCCGCGATAGGACCGCTGATAGTGGAAATACATAACAATCCTCCTCCGCGACAGGTTTTCAGAAAGCCGGCTTGTCGAGATCCTCGGGCCGGGGCGCGCCGTCCGAGATGCCCAGGTCGTCCAACACGGCGCGAATCGCCGCCAGCACCCCGCGCATCTGTTCCTCAAATAACTGACCGATGCAGCCGACCCGAAAACTCTCCACTTGGGTCAGCTTGCCCGGATAGAGCAGGAACCCGCGCTGCTTGACCTGCTGGTAGAAGGTCTCGAACTGGAAATTTGGATGGCCGGGCGAGTGAAAGGTGACGATGATCGGCGACAGCCAGCGATCATCCAGCAGGGTATGAAAACCCATCGCCCGCATCCCGCTCACCAGCAGGTCCCGGTTGCGGGTGTAGCGGGCCAACCGCCCGGCGACGCCGCCTTCCGCGTCATGCTGGTCCAGGGCGCTGGCGAACGCGGCCACCACATGGGTCGGCGGAGTGAACCGCCACTGGCCGGTGCGTTCCAGATAGCGCCACTGGTCGTACAGGTCCAGACTCAGCGAATGCGCGTTGCCGGCGCACTGTTCCAGAACCTCGCGGCGCAGCAGGGCGAAGCCGAAACCGGGTACGCCTTCGAAACATTTATTGGCCGAGGACACCAACCCGTCGAAGGGCAGATCGCGGGCGTCCACCGGCAGCGCGCCGAAGGAACTCATGGCGTCCACGAACAGCCGCCGGTTCTGGCGGCGCGTGACTTCGGCGATGGCCTCCAGGGGGTTGAGGATTCCCGAGGAGGTCTCGCAATGCACGACCGCCACGTGGGTGATGCCGGGATCGGCGGCCAGCATCGCTTCCACCCGGTCGGACGGCGGCGGCAGGTAATCGCCCATGTCCAGCGTCGTGAAGTCGCGGCCCAGGTACTGGAGAATGCGGGCCATACGCTGACCGTAGGCGCCGTTCATCAGCACCAGCGCCTTGCCATCTCGCGGCAGCAGGGTCGCCAGCACCCCTTCCACGACGTAGGTGCCGCTGCCCTGTAGGGGCACACAGACGTGCGTATCCTCGGCGTGGGCCACCGCCAGCAACCGGCGGCAGACCTCGGCGGTCAGCGCGTTGAAGTCGTGGTCCCAGGACCCCCAGTCGCGCAGCATGGCGGATTGAGTGGTCTTGGACGTGGTCAGTGGGCCGGGAGTCAGCAGGTAAGGTTCGCAGGATACGGTCATGCGGGACAGCGCTCGATGAAGGGGCGAAATTAAAAGCAATTATCATCACCCATGATTGTGATGATTTGATGAAACTGTGCTGCAAAAACCGATACCCGAGGAACAACCAGCGATCAAAACCGTTTCATCATCGAAGCTTGCAATCGTTCCAGATTATGGTATATACGATTATACAAATATACGGATGAACCTGCCCGATGCCCCAAGCTCACCGATTTTTCCAAGCCCTGGCTGATTCCACGCGCTTGCGCTGCCTGATGCTGATGGTGGCGGAAGCGGAGGTCTGCGTCTGCGAGATGACCCACGCCCTGGGGGAAATCCAGCCCAAGATCTCGCGGCATCTGGCGGCGCTACGGGCGGCCGGTTTCATCCTCGACCGCCGGGACGCCCAATGGATCTATTACCGCCTGCATCCCGATCTCCCCGCGTGGATGAACGAGGTCTTGCACACCGCCTACCGGGCGTTGGCCGAGCAAACCCCGTTCCGCGCCGACCGGGCCGCGCTGGCGGATATGCCCAATCGGCCTCAGCGTCGCTGCGCGGCCTGAGCGCGGTATCGGTCCATGAAAATGGCCACATAGATCAGTCCTGAAAGAGAATCGATGCCATGTTGAGTGAAATCCTGTTCGCGGGTCTGGGCGCACTGGAAGACTACATCGCGACCCACGTGCTGACCTGTCTGGTCCCGGCGTTTCTGCTGGCCGGGGCGATGGTGACCTTCATCCGCCGCGAGGCGATTCTGGCCCTGCTCGGCGAGCAGGTCAGCAAGCTCAAGTCCTTTCCCCTGGCCAGCGGCGCGAGCTTTCTGGTCGCGGCCTGCTCCTGCACCGTGATCCCGGTCGCCAGTGGCCTGTACTACGCGGGCGCGGGCATCGGCGCCGCCTT
>JAWOHQ010000098.1:0-5884 GCA_046485105.1 Candidatus Competibacteraceae bacterium
ATTTTTGCGTAGTGCCACAGGTCGTCCGACGTTGCCTTGCGCCTGGCGCGCGCGTCCTTCAGCGCCTCCAGTGCCACGTCCAGACCGATCTTGTTGCGGTGCTTGAAGCAGTCCACAACCGTCTTGGCCGCACCATAGACTTGTAGCATTACGCCGTCGCGCAGGTGTTCCTCGATGCCTGCGGTGTAGGCTTCCCCCTTCATTTGAATCATCTTGATCGGCGGATAGTCGATGCGCGGCACGTGGCTGCCGCGCGGCATGGCAATCCATACCTGGCGTGGCAGCTGGGTGGTCAGTTCGTGGAATTGCAGCGCGGTCAGCAGACAAAATACGGCCTGCGGTACCTTTGTGGCGATCGCCGCAAGCCCCTCGTGTTCTGATCCCGGCTGGCTGGGCAGCCGGTAGAGGCCGCGCCCGACCTTTTCCAGCAGGCCAGCGGCGGTCAGGCGCGTGAGGACGATCCGGGGCGCATCGATATCGTCCAGGTCGCTACTGCGCAGCAGCCCTTTCTTGCGGGCCAGCTCAAGGACTCGCTGGGAGTGAGTGTCGGAAAGCATGGAGGTAGTATGTTCCTTTCCTTCGTCTAATGCAATAATGTGACGAACTTACGGAACAGTTTGGCATGATCAGGTGACCACCGCGTTGCTCGACCGGTTCACGCATCACTGCCATATCGTCGACCCTGCACGCGCAAATGTCCCTGATCCTCGGCGACGAGGAAACGCCCACCGGTTACGTCATCACCTTCAACGACATCACCGAGGAACTGGCGGCGCTCGGCAAGCGCGACCGATTGTTGCGCGAGGCCACCGAGGGGCTACGCGCGCCGATCGCCAACCTGCGCGCGGCGACCGAGACCCAGGCCGCCAATCCAGGCATGGATCCTACCGCGCGCCGCGCCTTTGAAGAGGTGATTTTCAAGGAAAGCGTCACCCTTAGCGAGACGGTGAACCGATTGTGCCAGGAATACCGCGACGTCATCACCGGCTACTGGCCGATGACCGATGATTTGTCCGCCACCTTGCTGGAAATGGTGGCGCTGCGCCTCCGGGAAACCTCGAGCATCGAAGTCACCGTGGTGCATCTGCCGCAATGGCTGCATGGCGACAGCCACTCAATGATCCTGCTGAACGAGTATTTGATCCGCCGCATCAGCGACTACACCGGGATCATGGCCTTCGATATCGGGGCCGAAGCGGGACGGCGCCAGGTGTACATCGACATCGCCTGGAGCGGCGAACCGCTGCCAGCCTCGGTACTGGACGGTTGGCTCGACGATCCCCTGCCCGGCGCGCCAGGCGGTCTGACCGTGCGCGACGTGCTCGATCATCACAAGAGCGAGGTGTGGAGCGATCGGCGCGGCGACGACCTGGCCCGGGTACGGGTGCCGATGCTGCCAGCGCGCGATCTGCGCACGGCGAGCGATCTGCCGGCACGGCCGGAATTTTATGATTTTACCCTGCTCCAACAAGCGCCGCCCGGCGGCGACTTGGCCACGCGACCGCTCAAGTCGCTCGACTTTGTGGTGTTCGATACCGAGACCACCGGCCTCAAACCATCGGAAGGCGACGAGGTCGTTTCCATCGCCGGGGTGCGCATCGTCCAGGGCCGGATCCTCACCGGCGAGACCTTCGACCGTCAGGTCAATCCTGGCCGCCCCATCCCCAAGGAGTCCACCCGCTTCCACGGCATCACCGACGAGATGGTCAGGGGCAAACCGCCGATTCACCTGGTGCTGCCGCAGTTTCACCAATTTGTCGGCGACGCCGTCCTGGTCGCCCATAACGCCGCGTTCGATCTGAAGTTTCTGAAACTGAAGGAAGCGGAGAGCGGCGTGGTCTTCAACAATCCGGTGCTGGATACCCTGCTGCTGTCGGTCTTTCTCCACGACCACACTCGGGAGCACAACCTGGACGCCATCGCCGCGCGGTTTGGGGTCCAAGTCTCGGCGCGGCACACCGCGCTGGGCGACGCCCTAGTGACCGCCGGGGTCTTCGTGCGGATGCTGGAGCTGCTGGAGGACATGGACGTGAACACCTTGGGACAGGCGATCGCGGCTTCCTCGTCGATCATCGAGGTGCGGGCGCGGCAACGGGAGTTCTGAGTTGAAGTCTAAATTAGTATTTCGACACAAACCGCAGGAACGCCACCGTCATGAAATCCGAACGCTTCGAGCAAAAACTCGCAATTATCCCGGCCCCGGTATGTCGCGGAATGCCTCCGGGCGGTCTTCGCGCCTTGCATGGCTGGATCGTCGGCCTGGCGCTTGGCCTGGTGCTAGGCTTGGCATGGAGCGTTGTGGTCGCGGCGCCCCCCTCCCATCCTGAAACCGCCGCGGAAATCGAACGCGCCTTGAGCGCTCCCACCGCGCAACCGCCCCTGCAATTACGCGGAGCGCCCAGCCCTGGTAGTCCGGGCGCGGTGCGGCTGCGGGGACTGGGCGAAATCGTCAGCGACCCCGCGCCCCCCTCTCCTCAGAGAACCGATCCCGCGGTTTCCCCGCCGCCCCGGACCACCGACCCTGTGGCGCGTCCCCCCCACCAGATCGCCGACCCGGTGGCCTCCCCTCCCCCACGGACTATCATCGGCCCTGTGGAAACCGTGAATTACCCAACCCTGATTCAGAATCGGCCCAAGGTGGCCGCCCTGATCCATTTTGACGTCAACTCCGCGCGTATCCGCAGCGACGCCTACAAGCTATTGAACGAATACGTAAAGGCGCTGAACAGCGCAGCTCTCGCCGACGCCGTGCTGGTGATTGCCGGTCACACGGACTCTACCGGCTCCAGGGAATATAACCTAAGCTTATCGAGGGAGCGGGCACGATCGGTGAGGGATTATCTGATCTCACGGGGGATTGCCCCCGATCGGTTGATCGCCCGGGGTTATGGGCCAGACCATCCCGTCGCGTCCAACGCCACGGTGGCCGGCCGTGATTTGAATCGTCGGAGCGAATTTATCCGGGTGGATGTATCGACAACGGTCAACCCATAGTGCGGTTAACTCGATCCCGGCCAAAAGACTTCGAGGGTCAGGACACCGTAACGAATCGGACGTAATCAATCTGTTGCTGGGGAGTAAGGGGTATGGCTCAGGGCAAGCGCAGATGTGGCATTTTATTGCTGCTGGTTGGGATGTTGACGTTATGGGGATGCGCCACGGGGAGCGGTCCGGCGACGCCGGCCGAAGGCTTGCCCATCGGGACCCGACTGGCCTTGCCCGAAGACGCCAAAGCGTTGGGCGATGTCGTTTGCGAGTTCTATAAGGCGAGCGGCGGCCGAGGTTTGGAACAGTTCGAAATCCGCTGTCCGGGTTGGGAGCGCGCCACTGGAGTGGTCTGGCGGGGGAGTCTGCCCCGTCCGGCGGCTCAGTGGGAAACACGGCTCTTAAACGAAGGTGACCTGGCCCAAACCGTCCAAAGCGAGGCGAACTGCGGCGATCTGGAATCCGCCAACATTTTGGACGAGCAACCGGCGGTTCTACGCCGTTGCACCAGCTACAACGGCGGCTTTCCCTACCTGCTGATCGCGGCCGGTGTCGACCAACGCGCCTTCGTACTCTGGGGTCCGGCCCATCTGGCGCCGCTGTTCGAGAGCTTTATCCAAACCTCCACGCGCGGCACGGCGCTGGAAATCCTCCCCGGCAGCCGCTCGCAATTGATCGCGCTGGCCGAACAGTCCGTGACCCCGGAAGGCCGATTCATCGGCCTGGAGGACATGGGGCAGTTCACCGCGCTGGACGAACTGAGCACACTGTATAACTCGGCCAAAAACCACCAGCGGGCGCTGGAACTGGCCCAACGGGCGCTCGAAATTCACGAACGCATCAAGGGCGTCAATCATCCCAGCGGCGGCTATCTGGCCGCGCGGATGGCCCGCGAACTCAGCCGCCTGCAACCCGGCGCGGCCGAGGCCATGTTTCAGCGCGCCGAACCTCTGGTGAAAGCGTCGGCGGATGTTTCGGACTGGCCGGAGTTCCTGGTCTACCGGGCTTGGTACGCCCTGGACCGAGGCGAACGCACCCAGGCCGAACAATATGCCCAGCAGTCCTGGGAATTGAGTAAATCGGCGGCGGCGCGCTCCCGGCAGGGCGAAATGAATCCCCGCATCGCCCATTCGCTGATCGGCGTCGGCGATGTCTACGTCGAACTCGACAAACTAGCGGAAGCCGAAAGCGCTTACGCGCAAGCCCTGAAAATCTTCGATACCGTACGGGGGGGTGACTATCACTGGGTGGGTGAAAGCCACCAGCGCCTGGCGGAAGTATATCGCCGCCGCCAAGCCTACGATCAGGCCCGCGCTCACGCCCAGGCGGCAGTCGATCTGAATCGCGCCCTGTTCGGCGAAGGCCGGGCGCTGGCCGAAGCACTGATGACTCAGGCCAGGGCCGAACGTTCGGCCGGGCAGCCCGAGCGCGCCTTGGCGCTGTGGCGCGAGACGCGGCGGATTTTGCTCGCCGACCAGATCGCGCTGGCGCAATTGCAGACCCGGGACCTTGAGGGTTACCTGGAATTGCTGTTCGAACTGGCCGCCAGCGCCGCCCCCGCCGAACGGAACGCCCTCCTCGATGAAGCCTTCACGGTCTCGCAGCTCGGCCAGACTCCGGCGGCGGGACGGGCGATCACGCAAGTCGCGGCCCGCCTGGCCGAAACCAACCCCGAGGTACGGGAAACCGCGCGGGCGCTGCAGGATGCGCTGAAAGCCCGGCAGGACCTTCAGTACGAACTGGGCGTGGAACAAAGCAAGCCTTTCCTGGCCCGGGACACCGGCAAGGAGGAAGCGCTCAAGGCCCGACTGCGCGAGGCGGCGGAGGAATACCAGCGGCAAGAGGCACAGTTGCAGGCTCGGTTTCCGCGCTACGGCCGCCTCGTGACCCCAACGCCGCTGGACGCGGCGGAAGTCGCGAAGTTGCTGCGGCGGGGTGAGGCCCTGCTGCGAGTCCTGCCCGGCCAAGGGGAGACTTGGGTGTTCCTGGTCAAGGCGGACGGCGCGCTGCACGGAACCGCAGTCAATCTGCCGGCCCAAGAATTGACCGTTCGGGTCGAACGACTGCGCGCGGGGGTGGACGCCAGCGCCGGGAACATCCCTGATTTCGATCTGGCGCTCGCGCATCGGCTGTATCAGGATTTGCTGGGTTCCCTGGAACCGGCGCTAGCCGGCGTCGATCACTTGATTGTAGTGCCATCCGGGTCGCTGCTCAGCCTACCGCCCGCGCTACTGGTAAGGCGCCCGGCGGCGCCCGGCGACTACCGACAAGCCGCCTGGCTGGCGCGCGACATGGCGTTCAGCCTGCTGCCTTCGGTCGTTGCGCTGGAGCAGTTCCGGCAACTGGCAGGCTCTTCGCAGGCTCGCCAGCCGTTCATCGGTTTTGGCGATCCAATCTTTTCCGCGCAAGCCGGAGGTGCGTTACGCGGCGGCGCCAGCGGCGTGGATCGCGTCATCCAGGACTGTCAATTTGACGCTGCGGCGGTCGGTCAACTGGCGCAACTCCCGGAAACAGCGACCGAATTGCGGACCCTGGCCCGGATTCTGGGCGCCGATCCCGGACAAACCGTGGTGCTGGGGCGACAAGCCACGGTTTCCAGCGTACAGGCCAGAAACCTGCAGGATTACCGGATCATCGCCTTCGCCACCCACGCCCTGCTCCCCGGTGAACTGGACTGTCTGACGGAACCCGCATTGGCGTTAACGCCGCGGACGACCAACGCCGGCGACAGCGGGTTGCTGGATGCCAGCGCCATCGCCAACCTGAATCTGGATGCCGAGTGGGTGCTGCTGTCGGCCTGCAACACGGCGGGCGAAGGGGGCGAGCGGCTGCGTGGCGAAGGTCTGTCCGGGTTGGCGACGGCGTTTTTCTACGCGGGCAGCCGGGCGCTGCTGGCGTC
>JAWOHQ010000345.1:0-4806 GCA_046485105.1 Candidatus Competibacteraceae bacterium
AGCCAACGGTTTTCACCGACCTGTTTATTCTGTTCTACCTGGGTGTGCTGGCCGTTTCCTGGATCAATTTTGTGCGCGCCCTTCGCCGGACCACCACGACAACCAGCCGACGGCGGATGGCATACCTGATAACCGGCGCGCTGGCCCCAGCCCTGGGCGCTTTTCCGGGACTGTGGCGGTCAACATGATCACGATCGGTCAGGTGTTTTACCTTTTGAACAGTCGCTACCTGCTGGACAGCTCGCTGTCGTTCAAGGCGCACCTCGGCAACAAGTACCTGCCTCTCGGCATCGGCGCGGTGGTCGTCCTGCAGCTCCTGTTCACCTATGCGCCGCCGCTCCAGGTCTTGTTTCACAACGAGGCGATCCCGTTTCTCGTCTGGCCCTGGCTCCTTCTGGCCGGCTTCCTGTTCTTCCTGGTCGTCGAGGTGGAGAAGCTGATCATCCGTTCCTCGAGCTCCTTGCGGAGGGCGGTAACCGCGGTCGAGGCGGGGAAATGAGAGAATGAGCGCCACTGCCGCCCTAACGCTCCTGGGTGGACTGGGCATGTTTCTGCTCGGAATCCATCACCTCACTGAAGGTCTGAAGGGGCTTTCGGGCGATTCGCTGCGCCGGACACTCCAACGGCTCGTCTCCGGGCCATTCAGCGCGGTTGCCTCCGGTTCGGTGTTCACAGCTCTGATCCAGTCTTCCACAGCGGCGATCCTCACCGTGATTGGCTTTGTCAGCGCGGGCCTGGTCACCTTCTCGCAGGCGATCGGGGTCATCATGGGCGCGACTCTCGGAACGACCGCGACGCCCTGGCTGGTGGCGGTCTTCGGCTTTCGTATCAGGATTGCCGAGGCGGCCCTGCCGATCCTCGGTGTTGGGGCCCTCTTGTGGCTGGTGGCAACCGGCAAGACGCGATCCGTCGGAGCGATCCTCGCCGGTTTCGGACTGCTTTTCACCGGGATCGATTACATGCAAACGGGGATGGAAGGGGTCACGTGGAATTTCGAGGCGTTCACGGGGCCCGGCTCGCAGTGGATCCTCGCCGGGATCGGGATCGTCATGACGATCGTCATGCAGAGTTCAAGCGCCGCTGCCGCGACGACCCTGGTTGCCCTGAACGCCGGTTCTCTGACGTTCGAGCAGAGCTGCGCGCTGATTGTTGGACAGAGCATCGGAACATCCGGGACGACCGCCCTGGTGATGATCGGCGGCAGCCTCGCGGCGCGGCGCGCCGCGCTGGGACACATTCTCTTCAGCTCGATCGTCGGCGTGCTGGGGATGCTGTTTCTTGGACCGCTCGCGGCCGCCGCAGCCTGGGTCGGCGCGCGCCTCAATGACCCGGACGGAGTGCTGGCGCTGGCGGCGTTCAGCAGCATCTTCAAGGTGGCAGGCGTTTTGACCTTCTACCCGTGGATCGATCATTACGCGCGGTTCATCGTCCGGATCTCCGGGCGAGGCAGCGAATCGGCGGTCAGCCGTCTCGAACCCGTCCTGGCCAAGGCTGGAGGGGATATTGCACTCGAGGCCGCCTGGCGGGCGGTTCTGGAGGTCGCTCATGGCGCGGTCGGTGCCGTCCGCCACCGGCTCGCTGGTGCCCCCGTCAAGTACGAACCGCCGGCCGAAGGCGTCCAGCGCATCGAGCACTTCCTCGAATCGCTGTCACTGGAAACCACCGATCTCACGACGATAGGACCCCGGCTCGTCCGCTTGAGTCACGCGCTGGATCATCTCACGGAGCTTCATGGCGACCTGACCGGCATCCCGCCCACCTTCACCGGCTGGCGGCCCCCGGCGGGGATCGAAGTGGGTGCCCAGGCACTGGCCGGGTGGCTCGACGCCAGCAAGGACCCGGGGGCGTCGCCCGCTCCAGCAATCTTTAAGGCCCTCGAAAATGCCTCGAAACAGCTCAGTGCCGAACGCCAGACCGGCCGCGAGCAGATGCTGGAAGAGGTCGCCCTGCAAAACGTTCCCACGGCGACGGCCCGCGCCGCTCTCGACACCCTCGGCTGGACCGACCTTGCCCTTTATCACTCGTGGCGTCTGGCGGATTCGCTGAGAATCGCGTCGGGGAAATAGCGCTCGGCCCACCGGCTGAGTGGCCCCACGCAGACCCGCCCACGTGAGTTTTCGTCAGCCCCCGCATTGCATGGACTTTCGCAGCATTGGGCAGGTTGACACTACAGCGACAGTTCACACGAAGTCCCGATGCTGAAGGGGGAACGGCGGCGGTTTGAGCACAACGCCCAGAAACCAACGGTGCCACGCGACAGTGGGGTCCACGGCTGTGGTGTACGAGCGTGCCGAGAGCACCCGTCCGCGCTGCAGCAGACATCGAGTGTTGCTGTGGCGGCTGTCAGTCCGGCGCGATATCGCGCGCGTTCTCCGCGCGTCACGCCTCTGTACCGACTCTTCGAGGCCCGCTTCAACGAGGTCAGGGGCACGAGAGATCGGCGTTCGACGAGCCAGAGGTGGAGGGACCCGATGCGGCGGAGCTTCCGAGGTCGACCCGCCGGTGTGCCCCTCGTGCGGCTCAGAGATGAAGGTGATCGCGTTCGTCACCGAGCACGACGTGATCGACGCGATCCTCAGGTATCTCGATCGCAAGGACAGACAAGGAGCACGGGTTCCGCCGAGCTGAGAACGGGCCGGCGATCTCGTGGCGTGACCGGCTCACGGCCGATGCGCGGTCGGGAGGGGTGCGAGCGAAGCCGTGATGTCTCACGGCTTGTCAGATGTTATCCGGTGGAGTCGGTACGACCCCGGTTGTTCGGGACTCGAGAGCGGACGAGGCGCTCCGGTCCCGGCCCGACTCTCGTCGGGCCGGCCGGGCGCGAATGAAGCCTCACTCCGGAATCGATGCACCGAATTCCACGGCATAGGGATCAACGTTTGCGGTGTCCGAGGACCGAAGCTGGGTACCGGGCATGATCGGGAAGCGCGGATCGAAATCGACCATGGCCGCCCCAATCCTGGCGAGGATCGTCGGGTCGCCCTCGACCTTCGCGGTGCCGTCCTGGATCATCGCCATCAGGGTCTTCTGGCCCATCATCACCTGCTCCAGGTCGGAACGGTTGATGGTCAGGGTCAGGTCCGCATCCTCGAGCTGGAAGCCCTCGATGTTGGTCAGGGTCTCGTTGTTCAGCTCGATCGCGTACTTCTCCCCGTTGTCGGGCGTGACCAGGTTGATCGCGTACTTCATCCCCCGGGTCTTGCGGCCGTCCATGCGGATGCCGAGGAAGTCGAGGAACTGGCCGGTGGTCATCACGCGGACCACGTCGGGGCTGCTCGTGCTCGGAATGGCCGAGGTTGGGATGCCGTTGCGCAACTCGTAGGCCGCTGCCAGGAAGCTGTTGCGCAGGCCCGGGTTCTCCTTCTGGTAGCCGATCTGCTCGAACACGTCCGCGAGCAGGTCCTTGGCGGCCTGGTTGTCGGGTTCGCCCTGGACCAGGCGGTTCAGGATTTCCGAGGCGTGCAGGTACTTGCCCTGGTCGAACAGCTCCTTGCCCCGGGTCATGATCTTCTCGGCGCCGCCCATCATCTCCACGTACAGCGGCCCCGAGTCTTCCGGCGACAGCGGGATCAGGTTGGCCGGGTTGCCGTCAAAGTATCCCAGGAAGCGCTGGATCACGCCGCGGGAGTTGTTCTGGTGGGAGCCGTGGTAGTCGCGGGTGAACCAGCTCTGTTGCAGGGACTCCGGCACCTGGTACACGTTGTGAATCTGATTGATGGTCACACCCTGGTTGGCGTGGTGCAGGACTTGGTTGTTGAGGTGGGCGTACGCATCACGCGTGCCGCGCAACACCTCCTGGATGCGCTCGTTGCCCCAGCGCGGCCAGTGGTGGGAGGCGAACATGACCTCGGCCTCCTGGCCGAACAGGTACAGCGTCTCGTTGATGTACTTCGACCAGTTCAGCGCATCGCGCACCGGCGCGCCGCGCAGCGTGTAAATGTTGTGCATGCCGTGCTGGACGTTCTCGGCCATCCAGAGCGCCTTCTTGTCCGGGAAATAGGTATTCATCTCCACCGGCGCCTCGGTGTCCGGGGTCAGCTGGAAGATCATCCGGACCCCGTCGACCACCACCTCCTCAATGGGCTGGGTGATGAACTTGGTCGGCGCGATCAGGCCCACCGAGCCGTTCGATACGGCGTGCCCCAGGCCCTGGGTCACGTATCCGTAGGGGTTGCGCGGCAGCAGCATGCCGTACTGGTAGAAGAGGCGCCGGTTCATCGCGTTGCCGGCGAACACGCTCTCGGAAACCAGGTGGCCCATGAACCCGTCGGGGGCAATCACCTCGACCCGTCCCGAGGCCACGTCCTCGTCGGTGATCAGGCCGCGCACGCCGCCCCAGTGGTCGCCGTGGTTGTGCGAGTAGATGACCGCCGTGATCGGCAGGCCCTCGCCGACGTGCTCCTGGAGCAGCTCCCACGCGGCCCGCGCGGTCTCCCGGCTGACCAGCACGTCGTACGCGATCCATCCCTTCTTGCCCCGGATGAAGGTGATCTGCGCGAGGTCGAGGCCGCGGACCTGGTAGATCCCCTTGGTGACCTCGTACAGGCCGTAGTTCTGGTTCAGCTTGGCGATGCGGTGCAGCGAGGGGTGGATGCTGTCGAAGGCGTCCTTCGCGTCGATGAAATTGAACAGGTCCATGTCCCAGGTGATGTGGCCCGCATCCGCCGGAATCTGCCGCTGCTTCTTCGGCGCGATCAAGCCCTTCTGGTTCTCGGCGAAATCCCGGGTGTCCGAGAACGGCAGGGTCTTGCGTGCCTCGTCGAGGATCTCGATCGTGGCCTTCGACGGGGGTTTGCCCTTCGGGTC
>JAWOHQ010000403.1:0-4760 GCA_046485105.1 Candidatus Competibacteraceae bacterium
ACCCACGTTACGCTTTTCGTGCGTGAGGTCCAGCGGGCGCGTCATGTAGATGGGCTTGTCAGTCATCGTGCATCTCTTTAAATCGTCTGGTAGTGAGGAGCGACCCTTCGGCCCTGGGAGCGGAAAGGGTCTGGGGATTATCACCCGCGCCGCCGACCGTGGTCGTTATTCTCGAAGGTTTCCAGCAATAGGAGCAAGGTCTGGCGGTCATGCAAAGCCAGCCGTTTCGCTCCGTTAAAGGTAGCCTATTTTGACGGGAAGTGAAGGTGGGCCGCGCGGGCGGACCGCTTTTTAGCCGGCGCCGGCCGGGCTCACCGCCTATCAGTCAGCGAGCGAACACTTTCCATGCCCGCCCTGCCCGGCTAACCGTGAAACCGGAAGCAGCCGGTTTGTAGGGTTTGCGACATTTCCCTGCGGCGGCGGTCGATGATGGCGAATAGCGCACTCGCCATCGCCCTTTTTCCCACCCTGAAATCGCTGGAAAAGCGTTCGCCCCCTCTATACGACAGGGAATTCCAGGTAAAGTCACGAATCTTGCATGCCGCCCCATATCTTTCCATCCACTGTCGCGCAACGCCGAGCACGCCCATGGCCCATAACGATCACAAGACAGTCGGTTACTCCACCGCCAAAACCAGCGCCAAACCGGAGCCCTCCGTCACCGACGCCCTGCCGCCCTGGCTGTTCGCCAAGGTGGTGGAACAATTAACCACCGCGGTCTGCCTGACCGACCCCGCCGCCAACATTCTGTACGTCAACCAGGCTTTCACCGACGTGACGGGTTATCCCGCCAACGAAGTCATCGGTAAGAACACCGCCATGCTGTCGGATCACTGCACGCCGGCCAAGGTCTACGAACAGATGTGGCGGCAGATCAAGCATGGCCGCCCCTGGACCGGGCTGCTGGTCAACCGCCGCCGGCGGGAGATGGTCTATCTGGCGGAACTCACCGTGATCCCGGTGCGGGACGAGCGGACGGAGACCGCTTATTTCCTCGGCATCCATCGCGACGTGACCGCCATGCACCATCTCGAACAACAGGTGCACTATCAGAAGGCGCTGATCGAATCGATGGTGGACGCCGCCCCGGCCATCATCGCCCTGCTCGACGAAAACGGCCGGGTGATTCTCGACAACCACGAGTACAAAAAGCTGGTCGGCGACCTGCGGGTGCGGGAGCCGGCGGCGGAGTTTCTCCGCGCCCTGCGCGAGACCCTGGGCGAGAGCTTCCCTTGGGGTGGCCACGAGGAGCACGGCTTCCGCGATAAAGAAGTCAGCTTCGATCCGGGCGGCAAGGGCCAGCCGCGCTGGTTTTCCTGTTCCGGGGTCTGGTTCCGCGAGCGGGACAGCAGCGCCGCCAGCTTCTTCAAGCCGGTGCGACAGACCTATCTGCTGCTGATGGCTAACGAAATCACCGCCCTCAAGCGCCAGCAGGAAGCGGTGGGGATGAACGCCATGCGCGCCCTGCTGGCCGAACAGGAGCGGGTGCGCAGCATGCGCGAGGCCCTGCAGGCGGCGATTTTTCAGATGCAGGGACCACTGAATTTGATCACCGCCGCCCATGAGTTGCTGGAGCGGCGCGGCGCGCAGGCCGATCCCGCCTTGCGCCATGCCCTGCGTCAGGCGACGACCACCGGCCAGGCGGCGCTGGAGCGGCTGCGGGGGCTGGTCCCGCGGATGCCTCCGGAAGCCACGGCCCCGGTCAACATCAACCAACTGCTGCGCGAGGCCCTGGAACTGTGCAAGCAGCGCCTGCTGGCCGGCGGCATGATCGTCGACTGGAAACCGGCGCCGATGCTGCCCGCCGTCACGGCGCGGGTCAGCCGTTTGCGCGGCATGTTCAAGCAACTGATCGACAACGCCCTGGACGCCATGGAAAGCAACCGCCAGCAGCCTCGCGAACTACGCATCGCCACCGGGGTTGAAGAGCAGAGCGTGTTCGTGGCGATCGAGGACACCGGACCGGGCATCCCCCCGGAACTGCACTGGCGGATTTTCGAACCCTTCTTCACCACCAAGCGTGCCGCCACCCACGTCGGCCTGGGCCTGGCAATGGTGCAGGAGGTCGTCAACGAACAGCGCGGGGTGATCAGCCTCGATCCCGATTACAGCCCGGGCTGTCGCTGGCGAGTGTCGTTGCCCATCAAGGGTGACGAACTCTCTTGACCGCGCCGCGCGTGGAGAGCATCGCCGTGGAGCGGTCGGCCTTGCTGGAAATCCAACTGGCCACCCTGTTCCGGGTCAGCCAGGTGCTCAGCCATCCCTGCCCGCTGTGGGAAACCCTCGATCGGGTGTTGCAGGTCCTGCACGAGCACGGGGAATTGCAGCGCGGCACGGTCTCGCTGGTGGATCCCGATAGCGGCGCCCTGCTGGTCAGCGCCGTGTATGGCCAAAATCCGCAAGAGGGCGAACCGGTGCGCTATCTGCCGGGCGAGGGCTTGCTGGGGATGGTGCTGGAGCGCGGCGAGCAGGTGGTGCTGCCGCGCATCGCCGACGAACCGCGCTTTCTCAACCGCCTGCGGCTGTACGACCGGGAACTGCCCTTTATTGGGGTGCCGATTCGGGTCGGTCCCGAACAGTACGTCGGGGTGCTGGCGGCGCAACCGCCCTGCCGCGACCAATGGCTGCCGGAACGCGCCCGCTTTCTGGAGATGGTCGCCAATCTGATCGCCCGCGGGGTGCGCACCGCCTGGGCCGTGGAGCGCGAGCGCGGGGTGCTGACCGCCGAGCGCGACAGCCTGCGGCGGGCGGTGCGCGGCCAGCACGGCTTCGACAGCATGGTCGGCCACAGCCAGGCCATGCAGCGGGTCTTCGAGCAGGTGCGCCAGGTGGCGAAATGGAACACCACGGTGTTGATCCGCGGCGAGTCGGGCACCGGCAAGGAGCTGATCGCCTGCGCCATTCATTACAATTCGCCGCGCGCCACCGGGCCGCTGCTGAAACTGAATTGCGCGGCGCTGCCGGACAATCTGCTGGAATCCGAGCTGTTCGGTCACGAAAAGGGCGCGTTCACCGGCGCGGTCAACCAGCGCAAGGGCCGCTTCGAGCAGGCCCACGGCGGCACCCTGTTTCTGGACGAGATCGGCGATATTTCCCCGACCTTTCAGGCCAAGCTGCTGCGGGTCTTGCAGGAAGGCGAGCTGGAGCGGGTCGGCAGCAGCCAGACCCTGCGGGTGGACGTGCGGATCATCGCCGCGACCAATCGCGATCTGGAAACGGCGGTGGAGAGCGGCGATTTTCGCGAGGACCTGTATTACCGGCTCAATGTGATGCCGATTTTCATGCCGCCGTTGCGCGAGCGGCAGGAAGACATCCCCGACCTGGCGCGGTTTCTGGTAGACAAGATCGCCAAACAACAGGGGCGGATGCTGGCCATCACCGACGGCGCCATCCGGCTGCTGATGCGGCACCCCTGGCCCGGCAACGTCCGCGAGTTGGAAAACTGTCTGGAGCGCAGCGCGATCATGAGCGCCAACGGGGTGATCGCTCAGGATGTGATCGAAGTCAACGGGCTGAACCCGCGCGGCGCCGGCGCGCTGCCGGCGCCCGCTCCGGAACCCATCGACCTGGAAGCCACCGATCTGGACGAACGAGAGCGGGTCATCGCCGCCCTGGAGCAGGCCGGCTGGGTGCAGGCCAAGGCCGCCCGACTGCTGGGCATGACCCCGCGCCAGATCGCCTACCGGATTCAGATCCTCGACATCAAGATGCGGCGGTTGTGAGGCGGTGGCCGGACCGGCGCCCTACCCCAACCGCGCCGCGGCTTCGACGGCGGTTTCGTAGAGGTGCGGGGCCAGGTCGCGTTCGCGCAGGGCCTCCCCCAACCGAGCGCGCAGGAAGGCGCTGGTGGTATACCGGGTCACGCCGAGGTAGTAACGCCGCACCACGTCGCTCACCATGTCCGTGTACTCCCGCAGCAGTTCCGGCGTGATCGAGAAATTGTCATAGTTGACGATGGCGAACACCTTCCGGCCGAGCGGCTCCAGTTTGCCGGCGACCGCCGCCCGAATCCGTTCGATATCCTCGCGGCTGCGCACCTCCAATCCCTCAAAATTCAGGAAGAACAGATTCTTGGCCGGGTCGTAGGACAGCCGCTGCGCCAGCGGCCGCGCCAGCAGGAGGTCGCGCAACCCCATCGGCCCGTCCTGGAAGATGCGGGCGTCCATGAGCCGGAGCTGCGGGCTGACCCGCGGCGGGAAACCCATCCGCGCCAGCACGTCGCGTTCCAGATCGATGCCCGGCGCGATCTCGATCAGTTCCGGTCCCTCGGCGGTCAGCCGGAACACCGCCCGCTCGGTGACGTAGAGCACCGGCTGATTGTGGCGGCTGGCCACCTCGCCGCTGAAGGTGCGCTGTTCGACCTCGTCCACGAACTTTTGGGTGTCACCCTCGCGCCGGATGCGCAACTGCCCCTGTTCCACCGCGATGTCCAGGTGGCCGGCGGTGAAGGTGCCGGCGAACACCACCTTCCGGGAGTTCTGGCTGATGTTGATGAACCCGCCGGCGCCGGCGATGCGCGGGCCGAATTTGGAAACGTCGAGGTTGCCCTGCCGGTCGGCCTGGGCCAGACCCAGGATGGCGAGGTCCAAGCCGCCGCCGTCGTAGAAATCGAACTGGTTGGGCTGATCGATGATGGCCTGGACGTTGGTGGCCGCGCCGAAATCCAACCCCCCGGCCGGAATGCCGCCCACCACCCCCGGCTCGGTGGTCAGGGTCAGCAGGTCGATGATCTTCTCCTCGGCGGCGACGCTGGCCACGCC
>JAWOHQ010000408.1:0-11520 GCA_046485105.1 Candidatus Competibacteraceae bacterium
CAACGGTTCGGCGGCCTGAATCGCAATCCCAAGTTCTTCATGCAATTCGCGCCGCAGGGCGGCATCCACCGTTTCATCCGCTTCCACCTTGCCGCCGGGAAACTCCCACAATCCGCCCTGATGGACGTGATCGGGCCGACGGGCAATCAGGATCGCCCCGGTGGCGTCGGCAATGATGCCCACCGCCACGCGAACGGTTCGAGGTTCGGCGCTCACGTCCGGTACTCGGCGTTGATGCGCACGTAGTCGTAGGATAAATCGGTGGTCCAGATCCGCGCCGCGGCTTCGCCTCGCCCGAGTTCGACCCGCACGGTAATCTCGGGTCGTTGCATCACCGCTTGTCCCCGAATTTCGGTGTAATCCGGCGCGCGCCCCCCCGCGCGCACGATACAGACCTCGTCCAGATGGATGGCGACCCGCTCCAGATCGAAATCGGACAGGCCCGCACGACCGACCGCCGCCAGAATCCGGCCCCAGTTGGGATCGGAAGCGAAAAAGGCAGTTTTCACCAGAGGAGAATGCGCGATGGCGTCAGCGACCCGCCGACATTCGGCCGCATCCCGTCCCCCCTCAACTCGCACAGTGATGAACTTGGTGGCGCCTTCGCCGTCGCGGATGATGGCTTGCGCCAGATCCATGCAGACCTCGCGCACTGCGGCGGCGAACCGTTCGCCATCATCATCCCCCAGCGCCGGAACGCGGACGCCGGACCGGCCCGTCGCCAGCAGCACGCAGGCATCATTGGTGGAAGTGTCGCCATCCACGGTGATGGCGTTGAAGGAATCGGCGACCGCATCGGCCAGGATTTGCCTCAACCATTCCTCATCCGCGACCGCATCGGTGGCGATGAAGGCCAACATGGTGGCCATGTCTGGCCGGATCATTCCCGCGCCCTTGGCGATGCCGGTCACCGTCACGGTTTTCCCGGCCAGCGTCGGTGGTCGGGATGACCACTTGGGTCGGGTGTCGGTGGTCATGATACTGTGGGCGGCGTCGCGCCAGCCATCCGGCCGCAGATCCGCCAGCGCCACCGGCAAGCCAGCCGTCAACCGGTCCAGCGGCAACGGTTCGCCGATGACTCCGGTGGAGAACGGCAACACCTCGTCGGGCTGGCGTCCGGTCAGCGCCGCCAGGGCCTGACAGCTCGCTTCGGCGTCCGCCAGGCCCTGTCGACCGGTGCCGGCGTTGGCGTTGCCGGTGTTAATGACCAAATAGCGCGGCCGGGCGGCGGCCAAGTGCGCCCGCGCCACCGTGACCGGGGCGGCGCAAAAGGCGTTGCGGGTAAACACGGCGGCGGCGCGAGTTCCCGCAGCGGTTTCGATCACGACCAGATCGCGCCGATCGGGGTATTTGATTCCGGCGCGGACGACTCCCAGCCGGATGCCAGCGATGGCCAGCGGTTCCATGCGATGGCTCTCTCCCACTTCAATTTAACTGCCCGTGGCATTGCTTGTACTTTTTTCCTGAGCCGCAGGGGCAGGGTTCGTTGCGGCCGATCTTGCGGCCTTCGCGCACGAACGGCGCCTGCGCCGCCTCCTGGCGTCCCGCGCCCGCCTCGTCTTCCCCGTCCGCCAGCGCCGACGCTTCGGCATGTTCGAAGCGCATGGCGGCCAGCGCCGGCCGGTGCGGTTCGGGGATCGGAGCCGGCTCCGTCTGAAACTGGGCCCGCGCCAGGAACCCAACGGCTTCGTGGTGGATGCGCTGCACCAGCGCCTGGAACATCTCGAAGGATTCGCGCTTGTATTCCTGCTTGGGATTCTTCTGGGCGTAACCGCGCAGATGAATGCCCTGGCGCAGATAGTCCATCGCCGCCAGATGTTCGCGCCAGTGGGAATCCAGTACTTGCAGCAGCACGGCCTTCTCGAACTGCCGCATCCACGACGCGCCGACCCGCTCCTCCCTGCTTGCATGGGCCTGATCGAACTCGGCTTGAATGCGCTCCCGCAAGGTTTCCTCATGCAGGTTCGGATCGGCGTCCAACCAAGATTGAACCGGCAATTGCAGGTTGAAATCCCGCTCCAGTGCCTCTTGTAGACCCGCCACGTTCCATTGTTCCTCCAGACTTTGAGGCGGGATGTACGGGTCGATCGCCGCCTTGAGCACTTCGGCGCGCAGGTCCTTCAACGTATCCGACACATCCTCGGCTTCCATCAATTCATTGCGCCAGGCATACATCACCTTGCGCTGGTCGTTGGCGACGTCGTCGAACTCTAGCAGGTTCTTGCGGATGTCGAAGTTGTGCGCCTCGACCTTGCGCTGGGCGTTTTCGATGGCTTTGGTTACCCAGGGATGCTCGATGGCTTCGCCCTTCTCCATGCCCAGTTTCTGCATCAGTCCCGCCACCCGCTCGGAAGCGAAGATCCGCAGCAGGTTGTCTTCCAGCGACAGATAGAAGCGGCTGGAACCGGGGTCGCCCTGCCGGCCGGAACGACCGCGCAACTGGTTGTCGATGCGCCGCGACTCGTGGCGCTCGGTGCCGACGACGTGCAAGCCGCCGGCCGCCACCACCCGCTCGTGGCGAGTTTGCCAAGCCTGCTGGACCTGTTCCAGCACCGCTTCGCCGGTTTCGGGCGCGAGGGTCTTCAGTTCGGCCTGCAGGTTGCCGCCCAGCACGATATCGGTGCCGCGGCCGGCCATGTTGGTGGCGATGGTCACGGCTCCGGGCCGACCGGCCTGAGCGATGACCTCCGCCTCTTGTTCGTGCTGCTTGGCGTTCAGCACTCGATGCGGAATCCGGTCCTTGTCCAACAGCGTGGACAGGAGTTCGGAGACTTCGATAGAGGTGGTGCCCACCAATACCGGCTGCTCGCGCTTGCGGCAGTCGCGAATGTCCTCCAGCACCGCCTCGTATTTCTCTCGCTGGGTAAGAAAGATCAGATCGCCCAAATCGTTACGGACCATCGGCAAATGGGTGGGCACGATGACCACTTCCAGCCCGTAGATTTCCTGAAATTCGAAGGCTTCGGTATCGGCGGTGCCGGTCATGCCGGCCAGCTTCTGGTACAGCCGAAAGTAGTTCTGGAAGGTAATCGACGCCAGGGTCTGGTTCTCGGCCTGGATCGGCACCTGTTCCTTGGCTTCGATGGCTTGGTGCAAGCCATCTGACCAGCGTCGGCCGGGCATGGTGCGCCCGGTGAATTCATCGACGATGATGATCTCGCCGTTGCGGACGATGTATTCCACATCCTTGTGAAACAGCGCGTGCGCTCGCAGACAGGCGTTCAGGTGATGGAAGACCCCCAGGTTGGCGGCATCGTAGAGACTGTCGCCCTCGCGCAACAGTCCGCCCTCCAGGAGTAAATCCTCGACCCGCTGGTGGCCCTGCTCGGTCAGATAAACCTGCTTGACCTTCTCGTCCACCCAGTAATCTCCCGATTCTTCCTCTTCCTCCCCTTCTCGCGGTTGTGGCTGGCGGGTCAGTTTTGGAACGATTTCGTTGACTCGACGATAGAGTTCGGAACTTTCCTCGGCGGGGCCGGAGATGATCAACGGGGTGCGCGCTTCGTCGATCAGGATCGAGTCCACCTCGTCTACCAGCGCGTAGTGCAGCGGCCGCTGCACCTTCTGTTCCAGCCCAAACGCCATGTTGTCGCGCAGGTAGTCGAACCCGTATTCGTTGTTGGTGCCGTAGGTAATATCGGTGGCGTAGGCGGCGCGTTTTTCTTCTGGACTCATCCCGGCGACCACGACCCCGACGCTCATGCCCAGGAACTCGTAAATCTGGCCCATCCATTCAGCGTCGCGGCGGGCCAGGTAGTCGTTGACCGTCACCACATGCACGCCTTTGCCGGTCAGAGCGTTGAGATAAACCGGGAGCGTCGCCACCAGGGTCTTGCCCTCGCCGGTGCGCATTTCGGCGATCTTGCCCTCGTGCAGCACCAAGCCGCCGAGTAGTTGCACGTCGAAAGGCCGCATGTTCAAAGCGCGCTTGCTGGCTTCGCGCACGACCGCGAACGCTTCCGGCAGCAGGGCATCCAGCGTTTCACCCTCGGCCACGCGCTTCCTGAATTCGGCGGTTTTGGCGCGCAGATCGGCATCGCTCACCGCCGCGGTCCCCGCCTCCAGCGCGTTGATTCGGTCCACGACCTTACGCATGCGGCGGAGCATGCGGTCGTTACGGCTGCCAAAAATGGCTTTCAGAATATTCATGAATCAGGGGCCTTTTGCTGCATCGCTGAATGAAAACGGGCGTCATGATACTCCAGCGGTGGGGTTTTTGCGCGGCGCGGACTTGTGATCGAGCCGTTCTCGCAACAAAAGAACGGCTTCCCGGGAGCGCCGGGAAGCCGTATCAACGGGGGACTTAGAAACGACCGCGGAGACGCAATACCCGTTCAACGAGTGGCTTGGGCCGGCTGCAGGTAGGAAATTGGGGCATGCCGCTCGTCGTTGAAGGTCACTTCTTCCCAGGCCGAACGATCGGCCAGTAGTTCGCGCAACAAGCGGTTGTTCAGAGCATGACCGGATTTGAAACCGGTAAAGGCGCCGATCAGGCTGCGCCCCAGCAGATACAGATCGCCGATGGCGTCCAGGATCTTGTGCTTGACGAACTCGTCCTCGTAACGCAGGCCATCTTCATTGAGAATCCGGTAGTCGTCCACCACGATGGCGTTGTCCAGCGTGCCGCCCAGCGCCAGCTGCCGCTCCCGCAGATATTCCAAATCGCGCATGAAGCCGAAGGTCCGCGCCCGGCTGACTTCCTTGACGAAAGAGGTGGTCGAGAAATCCACCACCGCGTGCTGGTTGCGCCCTTTGAACAGCGGATGATCGAAGGCGATGGTGAACTCGACCTTGAAGCCGGCGAAGGGATCGAATCGCGCCCATTTATCGTCCTCCTCGACCACCACCGGCCGCTTGATGCGGATAAATCGCTTGGGGGCATTCTGCTCCTCAATGCCGGCCGACTGGATCAGAAACACGAACGGGCCGGCGCTGCCGTCCATGATCGGCACCTCGGCGGCGCTCACATCCACGTAAGCGTTGTCGATGCCCAACCCCGCGAACGCCGACAGGAGATGCTCGACCGTGGAAATCCGGATTTTATCCTTGACCAGCGAGGTGGACAGTTGAGTATCGCCGACATTACGCGGGCAGGCCTTGATTTCAACCGGTTCGGGCAAATCGACCCGTCGGAACACGATGCCGGCATCGGGCGCCGCGGGCCGCAGGGTTAAATAGACTTTATCGCCGGTGTGCAAGCCGACACCGGTCGCCCGAATGGCGTTTTTCAAGGTTCGCTGCCTGATCATGGTGTAAGATCCCCCCACACATCGATTGAACTGGAGCAGAGCATCGTGGTTCTTGGCGCGGAGAGAGTTCAGCACTCCTCGAAGCGCCGACTGGAGGATCAACCAGCCGATCACCGCCAGACCCGCCTGCGTTGCGGTAAAGATACCGCAATCAGTAGCGATCCTGCAACTTTTGTTTCTTGTTCGCAACGATGCTTGTTGCTAAGTTGCGAAAAGCCCGCTCCAGCGCCCGAATTGCAAGCTGGCTCCCCCGCGCCGGCGGCAGCGAGCCGGCATTGGCGGAGGCCCCAGCCAGCACGACTTCGTCAGTCCGCCTGCCGGCGCAAAAAGGCCGGAATGTCCAAATAATCCAGATCGGCCTCGGTGCGCGGTTCGGTCAGACCATCGCCAACCGCCTTCGGCCGGTTCGACCGCTCGTGGCGGCCATGAGAGAACGCCTCCCCGTCACTCCCTCGCTGCTGCACCAGCTTGACGTGCGGAATCGCCGACTCCCGGTCGCGCCCGATGGCCGGCTTGGCCGGGACGCCCTGGCCGATGCCGGTGGCGACGATGGTCACCCGCAATTCGTTGTGCATTTCCGGATCGATCGCCGTGCCGACCACCACGGTCGCGTCGTCGGAGGCCAGATCCTTGATGGTGTTGCCGACCTCCTCGAACTCGCCGATGGTCAGGTCCATGCCCGAGGTGATGTTCACTAGCAGTCCCTTGGCGCCGGCCAGATTGACGTTCTCCAGCAGTGGACTGGCGATGGCCGCCTCGGCCGCCTCGCGGGCGCGGCCGTCGCCGACCGCCCGGCCGGTGCCCATCATCGCCATGCCCATCTCGGACATCACCGTGCGCACGTCGGCGAAATCCACATTGATCAGTCCGGGGTTGGTGATCAGTTCGGCGATGCCCTGCACCGCGCCCAACAACACATCGTTGGCGGCTTTGAAGGTATCCAGCAGGCTGGTGCCCTTGCCCAGCACCGCCAACAGTTTCTCGTTGGGAATGGTGATCAGGGAATCGACGGTCTCGCTCAAATCGCGGATGCCGCGCATCGCCACTTCCATGCGCTTCTTGCCCTCGAAGGGAAAGGGCTTGGTCACCACCGCCACGGTGAGAATGCCCATTTCCCGGGCCAGTTGCGCCACTACTGGCGCGGCGCCGGTGCCGGTGCCGCCGCCCATGCCGGCGGTGATGAACACCATGTCGGCCCCCTGCAAAACTTCCCGAATCCGTTCGCAGTCCTCCTGGGCGGCCTGCCGACCGATGTCGGGATTGGCGCCCGCGCCCAACCCCTTGGTGATGCTGGCGCCCATCTGCAAGGTGATCGGCACCGCACAGGCCTTCAACGCCTGCGCGTCGGTGTTGGCGCAGATAAAATCCACCCCATCGATGCTGGCGCTGACCATGTGCAGCACGGCGTTGCTGCCGCCGCCCCCGACGCCAATCACTTTGATGACGGCGTTTTCCGTCTTGGTGTCCATCAGTTCGAACATCACAATCTCTCCTCAATTGATGGTTTTCAACCCGAAATTATCGACCCAACGACCTGGAATTTTCCCTTAGAACCAGCTCTTCATTCGGGCCCACAATCCCTTGTGGCCCCCCCGTAATGCCGGACTCGGCTTGACCGGCCGATTTTCATGCCCGAACAACAGCAAACCCACCGCGGTGGAATACACCGGATTGCACACCACGTCCTGCAAGCCGGTCACATCCTGGGGCAACCCCAGCCGCACCGGCATGTGAAACACTTCCTCGGCCAATTCCGCTACGCCCTCCATCTGGGAACTGCCGCCCGTCAGCACCACGCCCGCCGCGATCAAATTTTCGAAGCCGCTACGCTGGAGTTCCTCGCGCGCCAGCTCGAAAAATTCCTCATAGCGCGGTTCCACCACCTCGGCCAAGGTGTGGCGGGACAGCGAGCGCGCCGCCCGATCGCCGACGCTGGTCACATCGATCCGCTGATCGGGCCGCGTCAATTGCTTGAGGCAGCAGGCGTGCTGGATCTTGATCTGTTCGGCCGACTGGGTCGGGGTGCGAAAGGCCACGGCGATATCGTTGGTCACCTGATCGCCGGCGATCGGGATCACGGCGGTATGACTGATCGCGCCGTCCGTGAACACCGCCAGATCGCTGGTGCCCCCGCCGAGGTCCAGCAGGCAAACCCCCAACTCCTTCTCGTCCCGGGTTAGCACCGCTCGGCTGGAGGCTAACTGTTGCAGGATGATGTCATCCACTTCCAGGCCGCAGCGCTGCACGCACTTGATGATGTTCTGGGCTGCGCTCACCGCGCCGGTGACGATGTGGACTCGCGCTTCCAGACGCACCCCGGACATGCCGATCGGATCTTGGATGCCCTCCTGGCTATCGACGATGAATTCCTGGGGCAGGATATGGAGAATTTTCTGATCGGCTGGAATCGCCACCACGCGCGCCGCTTCCATCACCCGCTCCACGTCGGCCGGTGTGACTTCCTGATCCTTGATGGCGGTGACGCCGTGCGAATTGAGGCTGCGGATATGGCTGCCGGAGATACCGGTGTACACCGAGTGAATCCGGCAGCCCGCCATTTGCTCCGCTTCATCCACCGCGCGCTGGATCGACTGGACCGTGGATTCGATATTGACCACCACCCCCTTCTTCAGGCCGCGCGAGGGATGGGTGCCGATGCCGGACACTTCAATGCCGCCTTCCAAACCGACTTCGCCGACGATGACCACCACTTTCGAGGTGCCGATATCGAGCCCGACAATCAGGTTCTTACCTTCTTTTCTGGACATAACCGCTCCATTTCCCGCAATTGTTCAGCCCGCTGTCGGAACCCGGGGTCCCGCTTTCCAGCGCACGGCAAAGCCGTTGACATAACGCAAGTCCACCACCGAGATCCGGTCGATCTGGATGGCCAGCACCTGCGGATAAACCCGCGCCAGCCGCCGCAACCGTTCTTCAAATCGCTCGCGCCCCACGGACACTTCCAGGCCGTTGTCGAAGGTCAGCCACCAAGCTCGTCGCTCGTCCTGGGCCAGTTTCACCAGCTTCAGTCCGACTGGATCAAGCAACGCGCGCGCCTCCCGGTAAACCCGAATCAAGGTCTTCTCATGGCCATCCGGACCCGCCAATCGCGGCCAGGGACCCGTCTGCCGGACCGTGTCCGGCCGGAACCGGCGGCCGTTCACGTCCACCATTTCCTCTTCCGCGCCCCAATAACCAAACGCGACACGCTCGCGCAGCGCGATCTCCACAGTGTCCGGCCACCAGCGCCGCACCGTGACCTCCTCGACCCAGGGGTTGGCGGCCAGCGCCGCGTATAAGGCGTCCAGGTTGGCGATAAAAAAGTTCTGGCCCAAAAACTCGCCCGCGACGGGCTGCAAATCCACCTCGGCCAGGTTGCGCAATTCGCCCTTGATGCGCACCTGACGCAGAGGAAACGCCTCCGGGTCGTGCAGTTTCTGGCTGCCGGCCCGTACGCCGAAACCGAGCGCGACCAACACCAGCGCCACGCCCAGCCAGCGTAGTCGCGGTCCCCAGATCGCCCGCCGGCGTTCCGCCGCATCCGGGGGATCGCGGTTGATGACCGTGGCTCCCCGGCGCCGTTCGCGTCCGAATCGCATCGTCCCTCCGCTCAACCGGGTGGCGCCAGGCTGGTCTCCAGAATGCGCCAGACCAGATCCTCGAAACTCAGGCCAGCCACCCGCGCCGCCATCGGCACCAAACTGTGATCGGTCATGCCAGGGATGGTATTGACTTCGAGCAACCAGGGCTGATCCTGGGCATCCACCAGGAAATCCACCCGCCCCCAACCACGACCATCCACCGCGGTGAAAGCTTGACGGACCAGTTCCCGCAATGCCGTTTCCCGTCCCGCCGGCAGGCCGCAGGGGCAGAGATAACGGGTATCATCGGCGTGGTACTTGGCCTCGTAGTCGTAAAACTCGCGCGGGGTCTCCAGCCGGATCAGCGGTAATGCCTCGTCCTGCAACCAGCCGCCGGTATATTCCTGACCCTGAATCCAGGGCTCCACCAGCACCGCCGAATCGCAGGCGGCGGCTCGTTCCCAAGCGGACTGGAATTGCTCCGACGCGTCGACCCGACTGATCCCGATGCTGGACCCCTCGCGCGCGGGCTTGACCGCCAACGGCAACCCCAATTCAGTCGCGGCGGCCGCCAGCTCGGCCGCGCTGGCCACCAAGCGATAGGCGGGCGTCGGCAACCCCTGGCCCAACCACACCTGCTTGGTGCGCAGCTTGTCCATCCCGAGCGCCGAAGCCAGCACTCCACTGCCGGTATAGGGCAATCCCAGGAGATCCAGCGCGCCCTGGATCACCCCATCCTCGCCGCCGCGCCCGTGCAAGATGATGAAAGCCCGGTCGTAACAGCCGGTGGCCAAGACGTTCTGAATGGCACGGTCGGCATCGAGACCGTGCGCATCGACCCCGCGCGCGCGCAGCGCCGCCAGCACCGCCTGGCCGCTCTTAAGCGAAACTGCCCGTTCCGCCGACCAACCGCCCATCAAGACGGCCACCCGACCGAATTCGGCCGGATCGGTGACCTTCTGTCGCTGTCTCTCAGTCGCCATGAAAAATAACCTTTAACTTTTAACCAGTCCTTCACGACCCAATTGCGCCGCCATTGCGCCGATATCGCCCGCCCCCATCAGGAGCAGGAGATCGCCGTCGCGCAGCAGATCCGGCAGTACGGTCGGCAAGTCGGCGGGTTGCTCGACGAAGACCGGATCCACCTTGCCACGGGTCCGGATCGCGCGACTCAGGCTGCGGCCGTCGGCTCCGGGAATCGGTTTTTCTCCGGCCGGATACACGTCCAGCAGAATCAGCGTGTCTGCTTCGGACAGGACCTGAGCGAAATCATCGAACAGATCGCGGGTCCGGCTGAAACGATGGGGCTGGAAGGCCAGCACCAGCCGCCGCTCCGGCCACGCGCCGCGCAACGCCGCCAAAACCGCCTGAATTTCACGGGGGTGGTGACCATAGTCATCCATCACGGTGACGCACGCCCCATCGGGCAAGGTTAATTCACCATGCTGCTGGAAGCGGCGGCCGATCCCCTGGAAATTCCGCAAGGCGCGGCGAATCGCCGTTTCCGATACCCCCAGCTCGCGCGCTACGACCATGGCCGCCAGCGCGTTGAGCACGCTATGCCGACCGGGCAGATTCAGGGTGATCGGCAGCGGCGTCTGCAAGCCGGGCAGATGGGCCACGAACCGGGTACACAAGCCTTCCGGCACGATCTCGGTCGCGCGGGCGTCACAATCTTCACCCGTGCCGTAGGTCAGCACCGGCCGACTCAAGCGTGGTAACAGCGCCCGCAGTTGTGGATCGTCGGCGCACAGCACCGCCAACCCGTAAAACGGCAAATGGTGCAGAAACTCGACAAAGGTCTCGCGCAAGCGCTCGAAGTCGCCGCCATAGGTCGACAGATGGTCGGCGTCGATGTTGGTTACCACCGCCATCATCGGCTGCAGGAACAGGAACGAGGCATCGCTCTCATCGGCCTCGGCCACCAGAAAACGGCCCGCGCCCAGGCGGGCGTTGGCCCCGGCGCTATTCAACCGGCCACCGATCACGAAGGTCGGGTCCAGACCACCTTCGGCCAGCAGGCTAGTGATCAGGCTGGTGGTGGTGGTCTTGCCATGGGTGCCGGCCACAGCGACGCCATAGCGAAAGCGCATCAACTCGGCCAGCATCTCGGCGCGGGGCACCACGGGAATCCGCGCGGCCCGCGCCGCCGCCACTTCGGGGTTATCCTCGTCCACCGCGCTGGAAATCACCACCGCATCGCAACCAGCGATATGACCCGCGGCATGGCCGTGCTGGATCGTCGCGCCCAACTGGACCAGGCGCGCGGTCACGGCGCTGGCGCGCAGATCCGAGCCGGACACGGTATAGCCCAAATTCAGCAAGACCTCGGCAATCCCACTCATGCCCGAGCCGCCGATGCCCACAAAATGCACGTGGCGAATCCGGCGCATGTCGCGCCAAGCCTCGGGAATTGCGGTTAACACGGGTTTCTCCATAGCCATTATCTGATTTGCTCGCCCATTACCCTGTCCTGAAATCAATTTGCCTTTAGCCTTTAGCCCTTAGCCTCTCCAGCCGCTTCCAGGCACGCCATGGCCACCCGTTCGGCGGCCTCGATCTTCGCCAGGCGTCTCGCCGCCTCGGCCATACGCAACAACGGGGGACGGTCGCCGAACAACTCGCGCAAAATCTCCGCCAGACGTTCGGGGGTCAGATCGACCTGCTGAAACACCAGCGCCGCCTCTCCC
>JAWOHQ010000173.1:0-2883 GCA_046485105.1 Candidatus Competibacteraceae bacterium
CTTGCGCCGCATCCACCAGTGGCCTGAGACGGCGGATGCGCTACGCTTATCCGCCCTACGCATCCGAACCTGTCAAAACTTTTGCAACAGCCCACTAGTGCTCCAACCGGACTGAATTGATGGATTGATGTAGGTGGATAAGGCGCTTGCGCCGCATCCATCAACAAACCAGCAAGGTGGATGCGCTACGCTGATCCACCCTACCCTTCAATCCAGTTCGGTTGAAACACTAGGCCAGCGGTAGGCGACCGTAGGCGAAGATTTCGGTTTCCACCTGGATTAGCGGGTCGAGGCGGCGGTCTGGGCGGTCAAGCAGGGACTGAGAAGCTGTACGAAAACTTCGTAGCCCGGATGCAGGCCTTCAGGCCGAAATCCGGGGGCTTCCTGGATTTCGCTTCGCTTCATCCAGGCTACACACTTTTTAATTCAACATGTTAGTTTTTATACAGACTCTTACAACCGCGCCACCACCTGCTCCATCTGTCCCGGTCCGGTGTGGGAATCAATCGGGGTGATAGCCGAGGCTCTCGCGCCCCAGCAGCGCTTGAATGTCCACCCGATTCGCTCCGGCGTTGGCGATGATTCGGCCGGCGGCGGGTTGCGCGGCTAGCCTCAGACCAGCGGCAGCGTCACATGCAGCACGCCGGGATCGTCGGGCATGGCGTGAACGCGGAAGTTGAGGGCGCGATTGAGCCGCAACATCGGCTCGTTCTCCCGCAATACTTCACCGTACAACTCCTTGATGCCTATGCTCTTGGCGTAATCAATAATATAACGCATCAGCATCGGCCCCAGTCCCAGACCGGTCATGCTCCGATCCACCAGGATCGAATATTCGGCCTTTTCCAGATCCGGATCGGCATTGCAGCGCACCACCCCCCAGATCTTGATCTTGCCGGGCACGCCCTTGGGCTCGGTCACCACGAACGCCATCTCCCGCTCGTAATCGAGCTGGGTCAGCCGGGCGGCCATGTCGTGCGACAACTCGCGAAGCGGTTGGAAAAACCGCATCCGAACATCTTCGGCAGGCAGCCGCTTGACCAGATCCCTCAGCTCCGGTTCGTCCTCTGGCAGGATGGGACGGATCAGGAAGGAGCGGCCGTCCGGCAGCTCGTAGCGCCGTTCCAATTGTTTCGGATACGGCGAGATCGCCAGTCGCTGCGACGCCGGCGCCGTGCTAGGTTCGATCCGGACGTTGGCGTCCAGCGCCAGCATGCCCTCGGTGCTCACCCAGATCGGATTGATATCCATCTCAATCATTTCCGCCAGTTCGACCACCATCTGGGACACTTTGATCAAGGTCAGGGCGATGTTGCCCACGTCCACCGGCCGGCCGCGGTTGGTGCTGATCTGCCGGTACAACCGGGTGCGCGACATCAAATCGACCGCCAGATGCATGTTCAACGGTGGCAGGGCGTAGGCGACATCGTCGATTACCTCGGCCTCGGTGCCGCCTTGCCCGAAAAAGATCACCGGTCCGAACCGAAGGCCGGTCCGCACGCCCATCATCATTTCATAAGCGCCATGCCGGGACTGCATCGGCTGTACCGCGAACCCGTCGATCACGGCCTCAGGGGCGAGTTCGCGCACCCGCGCCAGCATGTCGGTGGCGCCTATCAGCACCTCCAGCGGGTTGTTCAAGCCAAAAGTCACCCCGCCGACATCGGATTTATTGGCGATATCGGGCGAGAGAATCTTGAGCGCCACCGGCGTCCGCAGGTCCATGGCGATTTCGGAAGCGGCTTCCGGCGTGGACGCGAAATGGAGCGGCAGCGTCGGGATTTCGTAAGCGTTCAAAATCTGGCTGGCTTCGTAGGCGTTCAACCGGCGGCGGCCCGCGGTCAGGGCGATCTGGATGATGCGGCGGGCGGTCTCGGTATCGGGCGTGAATTCCTCGGGAATCGACGGCGGGGTTTCCATCAGCAGTTCCTGGCTGCGCCGGTACTGAGCCAAGCGGATGAAAGCTTCCACCGCCTCGCCGGGCGTGTCATAGGTCGGAATCTGCGCGATCTTGAACAGCTCGCGCGCCGACTGCACCGAGGACTCGCCGATCCAGCAGGTCATGATCAAGCGCCGGCTCTTGGCACGCTCGATCACCGCCCGCGCGCTGTCTTCGGCGCGGCCCAGCGAGGCTGGGGCATGGATCACCAGCACCCCGTCGGTACCCGGCTCCCGCAACAGTAAATCCAGGGCCTTGCCGTATTCCTCGGGGCCGGCCATGTCGCCCAAATCCACCGGATTCTCGATCGGATAGTCGGGCCGGCAGTCGTGCGCCAGTTGCTCGCGGGTCGCCGCGCAGACCTCGGCCAGATGAGCGCCGTGGCGCAGCAGGGTATCGCTGGTCAACAGCGCCAGGCTATAGCTGTTGCTGAGGATGGTGAGCCGGTCGCTATAGACCGGCTTGGCGGTGGCCAGGGTCTCGGCGGCGGCGAACAACTGCTCGATGTTGTTCACCCGCAGGATGCCGGCCCGCTGCAACACAGCGTCGTAGACGGCGTCCTCGATCGGTCCGGCGCGGAAGTCGCGCGGTTTGAGCACGATCACCGGCTTGACCCGGGCGGCGGCGCGCGCGGCGGACACGAACTTGCGGCGATTGCGGGTGTTTTCCATGTACATCAGGATGGACCGGGTACTGCCATCCCGCAGCAGGTAATCCAGAAGATCGCCGAAGTCCACGTCCCAGCGCAGCCCCACCGAGATGACGTGGGAGAAACCGATGTTGCGGCTGGTGGCCCAGTCGATCACGCTGCGCATCACCGCGGCGGACTGGCACAACAGCGCGATATGGCCGGTCAGTGGTCGAGTACCGCTCAGGCTGGCGTTGAGATGGGCCGACAGCGGGGCTCGACGTCGAGTTCAGCACGCCGGAGGGACTGGACGACG
>JAWOHQ010000190.1:0-14673 GCA_046485105.1 Candidatus Competibacteraceae bacterium
ATCCCCCGCCGCTTCGGCCCCGACGGACGCCTTCCCACCTCTTGGGCCGATGGCCGACGCGGCTGGGACGGCTGGCTGGACCCGGCCGACTATCCGCGCATCATCGATCCGCCGAACGGTCTGCTGTGGACCGCCAACAACCGGGTGATGGATGGCGCCTGGCGGGCGCGGGCGCCGAGCGCGTAGCCGCCATCGCCCAGCACGTCCAGCCAGGCGCCATCCATCACCCGGTTGTTGGCGGTCCACAGCAAACCGCTCGGCGGATCGATGATGCGGGGATAGTCGACCGGGTCCAGCCAGCCGTCCCAGCCGCGTCGGCCATCGGCCCAAGAGGTGGGAAGGCGTCCGTCGTGGCCGAAGCGGCGGGGGATCGGCCCGGCGATGGTCCAGGCGATGCGGCCATCGGCGCCCGCCAGCAGCAGGTTCTGGGCCGGCATTCCGATCCGATGGGCTATGTCCAGGGCCATCTCCAGGGACTCCAGTTCTTCCAGCGCCAACAGTTCCAGGTTCATGGCGCGCGGATCGTGCGCCACCCAGCGCAGCGCCCGCCTTCGGCCCTGGTGGTCGCGATCCAGCACGGGTCCCCAGATCGTTTCCAGAATCTCCAGCGTCTCGGCCGGCGCATCCTTGACGGCGAGGGTTTCCCGGATGCGAGCGAACGGCCGTGGTCCATCCGGCGTCTGGTAGGTCTCCTCATCCACGCCCGATTCCAGCGCCACCAGATCGGCCCAGTCGCCTTCGCTGTTGGTAAAGCCCCAGGCGAGATGACCGTTGCTGCCCACCACGATCGCTGGCGCGCCCGGCAGCGTGACGCCGCTGACGCGCCGCTCGCGTCCGTCGGCGTCGGGGTAGATGAAGGTCGCTCGATACCAGACGTTGGGCACGCGCAGATGCAGGTGCATGTCGTTGGCCAGCAGGGCGCCGCCGTGCGCGGTCAGGCGGCCGGAAATCGCCCAGTGGTTGCTGCCGCTGCTGAAGTCGGCATCCCCGGTTCCACTCTCTTTCAGCCACGGGGCGAAAACGGCGGCGAGCGGGTAGGCGGTTGCAAGCGGGATTCGCGCCGCCGGTGTCGCTTCCCCCAGCGGACGCGGGGAGGAGTGCTGGCGCAGGTCGAACCGCTCGGGACCGGGCGGCGGCGGCGGCGCGAACGGTTCGCCTTGCAACGGGGCATCCCACTCCGTGCCGAGCGGATCGAGAAACGCGGCGAGCGCCGGCGGCAATCGGTCGTGCAACACCCCACGCACTGACTCGCGCGGCCATTGCTGGCCTTGCAGATCCAGGTACATCGCGTACACCGCCAGCAGCGTGTCCTCGGGTCGCCAAGGGGTGGGTTGGAGACGAATCAGCAGATATTCAAAGGAGGGCGTGCCGAGCGCGGCCAGACCGGCGTTGACGCCGGCGGCGTAAGTCGCGAGCAGCGCCCGTTCGTCCGTGGCGAGGGTGGTCAGAACCTGGCGGGCGCGGTCCCGGAAGCGGTGGAGGCGGTTGGCGCGATCCAAGTCCAGCGCGGCGGCGCCGAACAGTTCCGCCAGTTCGCCGGCCGCCACGTGCCGCAGCAGGTCCATCTGGAAAAACCGCTCCTGGGCATGGACGAAACCGGTGGCGCGGGCCACGTCCAGTCGGGTCGCGCCCTGAATCGTGGGAATGCCCAACGCGTCGCGTTCGATGGTGACCGGCGCGCTCAGCCCGGCCAGTGTGATCTGTCCGTCGAGTTGGGGCAGACCGCCCTGCAACTGGAAATACAACCAACCCGCGCCGCCGGCCGGCAGAACCAGCAGCACGACGCCGGCCAGCAGCGCCCAGCGCCACCAACGGCGGGGTCGGGATGAATGATTCGCCGTTTGCATCGTTTATTAGCGCTTGATGCGTGATCTCAAGGCGGTCATCCCGCTTTTCCCCGCCGTGGCCGTCGCACTGTCTGGGCGGGCGCCGCGCCATCCCTGTCGGCGGAACGAGCGACGCCCGCATCGGTTCCTGGTTGAGATTTGCTTCGCCCCGCCACTGATAGGCTGTAAAAATTCATTTTTATCAAGATTGTTACTCTGTAGGAGTCCGCTTGCGGGCTTTGGTGTGGATGCCCCACCGCGAATTATGGGTCATTTGATCGTCCAATCATCGAGCGACAACTCGGGAACCCGATTGAAGTCACGCCGATTACGGGTTACCAGTACCGCATTGTGACTCAATGCAATCGCCGCGATTTTAAGGTCCTGCGCACCGATGCCGAGTCGGCGGGCAACCAGATTGGCATATCGCCGTTCGGCCTCAGCGTCGAACGAGAGAATCTGAAAAGCTTGAAAAAACAACACGGTCTTCTCCAGCCATGTATAGGCATTGATGCGATCTTCACCTTGGCTGGCGCGGCGGACCTGAGCCAGTCTCCCTTGCAGCATCTCCTCGACAGTGATGATCGTGATGGCGATCCGGGATGCGGGAATCGCTCGAATTCGCGGCAGTAACGAGTCATGGCCCCGCTGAAACAGGCTCAGGTGATCGGTGTCAAGAACAAACAGCGCCGCCACTACCGATTCTACTCGGGAATCTGGTTGCGCTCTTGGCGATAGGTGGCGATCTCCTCCAGCCAGTCATCGAAGGTCGGATCATCCCTGAAACCGCCGAATTGCACGAGCAATCGACGGTCGGTTGGGGTCTCGTCGAGGTCCAACCGCACCAGTTCAACGCGAGCGAAATAGTCCCGCACGCGTTGCGCGATCCGAATCAACGCAGCCTCACGCGAGGTTTCCTTGACCCGAATCCCGGGCAGATTGGTGACTTGCGCCAGGTAGTGCTCGCCTCTTTTGCTGAGGATGACATCGACCTTCATCACGTTCTCCTTTCCGAGCACTCGCCAGTTGATCGCGGAACGCTAACACCGGCGACAACTGTGGGCAAGCATCCCGACCGGCGATTCCCAAACCTGGAATTACGTTCATGGTATCATTTTGATACTCGCGCGAACCGAACGGGCGAGGGTGTGTGCTCCTAAAAAATAAATTCCGAGGAAACCAACATGTCCGATCACACTGCTGACAACAGCCGTCGTTGTTTTATCAAGCTGACCGCCATCGGTCTGGCCGCCGCGCCGTTCGCCAATGTGCTATTGAGTGGAACCGCGCGCGCGGCGGAGATGCTCAGCGAGTCCGACCCGCAGGCCGTGGCGTTGAAGTACAAGGCCGACGCCACCCAGTCCGAACGCAAGGATGACACGCAGTTGTGCAGCAACTGCAATCTCTATACTGGCGCGGAAGGCGAGGCCAGCGGTCCTTGCACGTTGTTCCCCGGCAAGCTGGTGGCCGCCGACGGCTGGTGTGTCGCCTGGGTCAAGAAAGCCTGATTTTTTAGGAAATTAGAGGCAGTAGGTTGGGTTAGCGCGCAGCGCGTAACCCAACACAGGCAGGATGTTGGGTTACGGCCTACGGCCTAACCCAACCTACAAATCCTACCTTCTACCTTCTACTTTCCCCGCTTTCGATCCAGCCGCCAGACCAGATCTTCGATGACTTTGCGGTAGAGATCGTCCTTGAGCACCGCATCCTCGACGCCGTAATCGATGTTGGGGTTGTCGTTGATCTCGATCACCACCACGCCTCGGGTGGTCTGTTTCAAATCCACGCCATAGAGACCGTTGCCGATCAGGCTGGCGGCTTTGAGCGCGGTCTTGACCACGATATCCGGCGCATCCTCGACTCCGAAGGTCTTGAAGTCGCCCGCGCAGAGGCTGCGCTTCTGGCCCGGTTCGTGATTGTAAATTTGCCAGTGTTCCTTGGACATGAAGTACTGGCAGACGAACAGCGGCGTCTTGTTGAGAATCCCCACCCGCCAGTCGAATTCGGTGTAGAGAAATTCCTGCGCGAGCACCAGATCGGAGGATTTGAACAGCTTGCCGGCGATGTCCAGCAGTTCGGCGCGGTCGTTGACTTTGAACACTCCCCGCGAGAACGAACCATCGGGAATCTTCAGCACGATGGGATAGGGAATATCGTGATCCACCCGCTCCAGATTGTCGCGGCGGACGATGACGGTCTTGGGGGTGCGGATGCGGTGGGTGCGCAGCAGTTCGTCCAGATACACCTTGTTGGTGCATTTGAGGATGGAATCAGGATCGTCGATGACCACCATCCCTTCGCTCTCCGCCTTCTTGGCGAACGGGTAGGTGTAATGGTCGATGCCGGTGGTTTCGCGGATGAACAACGCATCGAATTCGGCCAGCCGACCGTAATCCTTTTTCTCGATCAATTCGACGTTGACCCCGCACTCGCGACCGATTTTGACGAATTGTTGCAGCGCCTTGGGGTTAGAGGGCGGCAGCGCTTCCCGGGGATTGTGGAGGATCGCCAGATCGTAGCGGTAGTTGCTGCGGGCTCGTGGTTGCCGCCAGCGCCGGCTGAGATAGGCGGTCAGCGCGCTCAGGAACAGTTCTTCCTGTTCGGGGGACAGCGAATGCAGGTGCAGCGCCTTGATGGTGGCGATGCGCCACTTGCCCTGCAAGCGGAATTCCACCCGCAGCAACGGCGAACGAAAGGCGTCGAACAGTTGCCGGGCCAGTTCCTGCAATTCCTTGGCCATGCACTGGCCGAAGCAGATATCCAGTTCGAAGGCGGTGGCGGTGAAGCCGGGCCGAGGTTTGCCCAACACCTGCTGGACGTGATCGTCGAGATCCTCAATGTCCAGGCTGTAGATGGATTTGCGGCTGAGATCATTGAGCGTGCGCACGCTGGGGATGACCCGATGGCGGCGGGCCTCGGCCAGCAGCGAGCAGTAGTAGCCGACGCTCAGATAGCGGTAGCTGCGACAGAGGTTGAGCACTCGCAGGTTGCGGCCGGCTGAAGAATATTCCGGTTTGGCCAGGTAGTCCTTGGCGGCGACGACGGGCAGGGTGGGAAAGTGCGTTTTCCAATCGGTGGGGTTTTCCACCAGGATAATGTGGTCGGCCATCGGCTTGAATCGGTGCTCCTGACACCGTGGTTTAGAGTGGTACCGTGGTTTAGAGTGATGATGGCGTCGTCGGCCGGGACCGACGGTTGGAACGGTAGAGAATCAATACGGCTTTCTGTCCGGCCTTGCCGTAGCGGGCCATGCGCTGGAATTCCCGGTGAGGGATCGGCAGGTTGATGGAATCGGTGACAGTTTCCCCGTTCTTGGTGTTGACCAGAGGATCGTGGACATAAATGTAGTGATCGTCGAAGCCGGTAACCACGACCCAATGCGGGAAGCGCTCGCCGTAGATGCGGTAGGAACTGATCAGCACCAGCGGGATGCCGCCGGCCTCGAATTTCTGCCGTAACTCTTCCACCCCCAGGCTGCCGTGGCGCAGCGCGACCGGCAGATGCTGGAGTTCTTCGATCCAGTCTTCCTGCACCAGCCGCATCACCTCCTTCTTTTCCAGGCTGCGCACCGAGTCGACCAGGAACACTCCGTCCTCGTTGACGTGGATTTCCAGATCGAAACCGCGCTGGTAGGCCGACAGGGCCAGGCCATAGGGACCGCAGCCGCCATGACCGGAGGTCATGAAAATGGTGGTGGCCTCGCGCCACAGCCGCAGTTCCAGCTTGCGGTCGAGTTCGAGGGTGGAATCGAGAACCTTCATCGCCATCATCAGCGCCGCTGGGCCGCAGGTAAATTCGAGGGTTTGCTGGTAGTAGGGGACCTTAACCAGATCGACCTGGAGATGCGGGATCAGCCGTTTCTCGAAGCGCAGCGCGGCCATGTGGTCTTCGTAATAATCCAGCACTTCCTTGAACTGGCGGTAGCCGTGGCGGCGGAACAGGCCCAGCGAGGCGGCGTTGTCGCGGCGGACCTCCAGCCGCATCGACACGCAGTCGCGCTCCAGGGCGGCGGCTTCGGCGGCCTTCAGCAGCCGCGATCCGATCCCGCTCCGGGGATGGTCGGGGTGAACGGCGATGGAATAGAGCCGCGCCAGCGACGCGCCGCGTGAGAACAGCAGCAACACGTAGCCCAGAAGCTGGTCGGCATCTTCTTCCAACAGGGTTAAGGCATGACCGCGGGTCAACAGATGGCGAAAGCTGCGGCGGGACAAGCGGTCGGTGGTGAAACACCGATTTTCGAGGGCCAACAGGGCCGGAATATCGTCCAGAGTAGCGGGGCGCGGCATGGCGATTAAGGAGGGTTCCGGACCAGAGGGGTTCGCGAGGCGCGGAACGGGAGGGGAAAACAGCCGGGCAACGGATGCGCCACGCGCCATCACCTTGGAAGTTGTTATTATCACGCAACGTCCATCACGACCGCCAGTGAAAATCATCATGCCCACTCCTGAATTCCCTCTGTTGGACCATATCCGGCAACTGATCGCAATCCCTTCGGTAAGCAGCGTTTCGCCCCAGTTCGACCAGAGCAACCGGCCGGTCATCGACCTGCTGGCCGGCTGGCTGGAGGACGCCGGTTTCGCGGTGCGGATCGAACCGCTGCCGGACCGACCGGATAAGGCCAACTTGATCGCGACCCTGGGCGGCGGACCGGGCGGACTGGTGCTGGCCGGCCATACCGATACCGTGCCATTCGATGCGGATCGCTGGCGTCACGATCCGTTTGGCGGCGCGGTCGCGGATGGGCGCATCTACGGGCTGGGCTCGGCGGACATGAAGTCGTTTCTGGCTCTGGCGCTGGCGGCGGCCCGGGATTTTACGGCGCGGGATTTGCGCCAACCGCTGGTGATTCTGGCCACGGCGGACGAGGAGAGCAGCATGCACGGCGCACGGGCGCTGGCGGCGGCCGGCCAGCCGTTGGGACGCCACGCGGTGATCGGCGAGCCGACCGGCTTGAAACCGGTGCGGATGCACAAAGGCATTATGATGGAGGCGATTCGGTTGGAGGGCCGCTCGGGCCATTCCAGCAATCCAGCGCTGGGAGTGAATGCGTTGGAGGGGATGTACCGGGTGCTCGGTGAGTTGCTGCAATGGCGGACCGAATTGCAAGCGAGCTACCGTAATCCGTTGTTCGAAGTGGATGTGCCGACCCTCAATCTGGGGCATATCCATGGTGGCGATAATCCGAATCGCATTTGCGCCGCTTGCGAGCTGCATATCGATATTCGTCCGCTGCCGGGGATGAGGTTGGAGGAATTACGGTGGGCGCTGCACGAGCGACTGGGGCGATTGCTGGCCGACAGTGAGTTGCGGCTGAGTTTTCTGCCGCTGTTCGAGGGCGTCGAGGCGCTGGAAACGCCGGCGGCGGCGGCCATCGTCCAGGCGACCGAGGAATTGACCGGAGCGCCGGCGGGCGTCGCAAGTTTCGGCACCGAGGGACCGTATTTGAACGCGCTGGGCATGGAGACGGTGATCCTCGGCCCGGGCAACGTGGAATGCGCCCATCAGCCGGATGAGTTCCTGGCGCTGGCGACCCTCGAACCGACCCTGGAGCTGCTGCGCGGATTGATCGGGCGGTTTTGCTTGAAGTGAAAGGGGCAAGCGAAACGAGGATATGGCTAATCTTTCCCCGATCGTCGGTGCGCTGGGACCCATCTTCGCGTTGATCCTGCTGGGACTCGGCCTGCGGCGCGGCGGGTTTCCCGGCGACGGTTTTTGGCCGGCGGCCGAGCGCATCACCTATTTCCTTCTGTTTCCCGCCTTGCTGGTGCATCGGCTGGCGTTGTCCCGGCTGGGCGATTACGCGGTGGGACCGGTGGCGGTCATCATCGTCGCCCAACTGCTGGCGATGACGGCGCTGGCCTACGCGTTGCGCCCTTGGTTGCGGGTGGACGGACCGGCGTTTACCTCGGTGTATCAGGGCATGATCCGGTTCAATACCTACGTCGGGTTGGCGGTGGCGCTGGCGGTGTTCCATGCCGAGGGCGGCGCGGTGGCGGCCCTGGTCATGGCGATCATGATTCCGCTGATCAACGTGCTGTGCGTGCTGGTGTTGAACCTGCACGCTGGTGGGTCGGCGACCGTGGCGGGCGTGGCGCGGGGCTTGATCGCTAACCCGCTGCTTCTGGCCTGTCTGACCGGCATCGGGTTGAACCTGAGCGGGATCGGGTTGCCGTGGGGTTCGGCGGCGGTGCTGGATCTGCTGGCGCGGGCCGCGCTGCCGCTGGGATTGCTGGCGGTAGGGGCGGGCCTGTGCCTGGATGGCTTGCGCCGACCGGGTCTGCTGGCGACGACGAGCGCGTTGAAATTGCTGGTTCTGCCGGCTTTGGTGGCGGTTCTGTGTTGGATCGTGCAACCCGGGGGGCTGGAAACAGCGATCCTGGTGACCTTCGCGGCGCTGCCGGGCGCGCCCACCGCCTATATTCTGGCCCGGCAACTGGGCGGCGACACGTCGTTGATCGCGGCGATCGTGACAGTGGAAATCGTGGCGGCGATGGTGACCTTGCCCTTGGTGCTGCTCTGGGTGATCTGAAAGCCGGGTGAATACCACCGATGAGCCGCCTGGTTTTACAAGGTGGTTCGTTCGCCGCCGATTGCCTATTTTTGGTGCGCGCCTTACGCTGTGACATAACTCGCCCACAGCCCAAGCAGGCCCCGTGACCCCCATGACTCCCGCAAACGTGATCGCCCACGTTAAAGCCAGTTCCGTTACGCTGACGGTCGACACCACCAGTGAAGAAGCCTTCATCGCCATCATCAACGCCTGTCTGAGCCACGCTCGGGCCAACCGGCCGGCGGTGCTCGACGGGCAGATTGAGGGCGTGCATCAAATGCGGGTGGCGTTTCGCCGGCTGCGTTCTGGGCTCAAGATTTTCCGGCCGCTGATCCCGCGCGAGGCCAGCGCGGCGCTGGTCGAGGATCTCCGCTGGCTGAATGGCTTTCTAGGGCCGGCCCGCGACTGGGATGTTTTTTTGGGAGAGGGGCTACCGCCGATCATCGCCCATTTTCCCCGCAAGCGGAGCCTGGGTTTGTTTCAGGCCAAAGCCGAGACGCTCCGGCAAACCCACCATCGAACCCTGCGAGAGGCATTGAGCGCGCCGCGTTACCCGCAACTGACCCAGGGCATCGCCGAGTGGCTGAAGCATCGCGCCTGGCGGCACGCATCGGGCAAAAAGCAGCGGGAGCGATTGGATCGATCCGTGCTGGATTACGCCAGGCCATTGCTCGGCTACGGCGCCCGACGGATCGTGAAGCAGGGCGGGAAATTCGCCGAACTGTCGGGCGAGGAGCGACACAAGCTGCGAATTCGGATTAAGGAGCTGCGCTATGCGCTGGACTTTTTCGCCAGTCTCTACCCGACGGCGGGGGTCAAGGCTTACCTCAGCGCGCTGGCGGATCTGCAAGACTGTCTGGGCATCATGAACGATATCACGGTGGCGCGACGGCTGCTGGACGAGGCGCGACTGAGCGCCGCGTCTCCGGCCCGGTTCTTGATCGAGGGTTGGTATGGGTGCCGGCTGGATGTTCACGAACATGCCTTTGCCGAACTCTGGCGGCGATTTTTGGAGTGCGAGCGACCTTGGGTGGATTGAATGACTGGTAAATCGGGTAACCTGCCCCAAAGGAGAAACCCATGAACGATTTAACCTTGACCCAGCAGTTGACCGAATTGATCGTCGCCAAGCCCGTGGCGCCCACCGACCTGGAACAGGCGGCGTTACTGACGCTGGACGCCATGGCCAACGCGCTGGCTGGTCGGGCCAGCGAGCCGGGCGCCATCCTGCTACGCTGGGCCGAAGCCACGACGGGGAGCGACCCCGCGCGCCGCGCCTTCCTGCTGGGGGCGCTTACCCACATTCTGGAAACCGACGACCTGCATCGCGCCTCGGTGGTCCATCCCGGCTGCGTGGTGGCGCCAGCCGCCTGGGCAGTAGCGGCGCGGGAGGGGATTCGCGGTCACGCCATGCTGCGGGCGGTATTGTGGGGTTTCGAGGCGGCGACTCGGGTGGGAATGGCGGTCGGCCCGACCCACTACCGACTCTGGCACAACACGGCGACCTGTGGTCCCTACGGTTCGGCCATGGCCACGGCGGCGCTGCTGCAACTCGATGTCTCGGCAACGGTTCATGCCTTGGGTAATGCCGGCGCCCAGTCGGCCGGACTCTGGCAGTTCCTGGAGACCGGGGCGATGACCAAGCACCTGCACGCCGGTCGGGCGGCGGAGGCGGGGGTGCTGGCGGCCGATCTGGCGCGGTATGGCTTCACCGGACCACCGGCGATGCTGGAAGGCGCCAAGGGCTGGTTCGCCGCTGCCTGTCCCGACCCCGATCCCGGAGCGGTGACTCGCGATCCAGACAGCCCCTGGCAACTGCTGTTGACCTCGCTCAAGCCTTGGCCGTCCTGTCGGCACACCCATCCGGCCATCGACGCGGCGCGAGATCTGCGGATGCAATTGCGGGAGCGCATCGAGGAAGTCGAGAAAGTCGAAGTGGAAACCTATGCAGCGGCGCTGGACGTGTGCGATCGGCCGCTGCCGCAAAGCGACTACGAGAGCAAATTTTCCTTGCAGCACTGCGTGGCGGCGGCGCTGGCGCGGGATAGCGTGGACTTCGCCGTATTCGCCGAGCCGGCGCGCCGGGAACTCGCGACCCTGCGGGTGCGGGTGACGGTGCGCGCGGCCGAACCCTATGCCTCGGCCTATCCGCGGGCTTGGGGTAGCGCGGTGACGGTTACGCTGCGGGATGGCGAACGTCTGATAGCACGGCGCGCCCACGCCAAGGGCGACCCAGAATCACCGCTGACGCCGATTGAGTTGATCGCCAAGGCGCGAATGCTGATGACGCATGGCGGGGTGCGCGAGCCGGATCGACTGATCGATGCGATTTTGGCCCTGTCCGATGATGCGATGCTGCCGGAGTTGCCTGGGGGACTGGGGTGATTTTGCAGCGCAGCAAAAAATACCGGGATAAGCAGTTGTTTATTAAACAAAATGTTGTTTTTTGCCGAAAAACAACGAAAAATAGTAGCTTTTCGCGAAAACTTTTGCTAAAGTACCATCCGTGCGGCGGGCTTTTTCTTCATTCTCCTCAAGTTCGCCGCACATCCTCCTTTGGTGGTTTTTGGCCGGGCGCTTTTGCCCGGCCTTTTTTGTCTCCGCTCGCTCAACGCACCAGGGCCACCAGCAGCACGACCAAGCCAACGACCAGGGCCAGCGGCAAAACCACCGCCGGCCAGTCGCCTTGCTTGGCCTTCGGTCCGTGCTCCTGCCAGTGCTTGAAGGTGGGCCAGAGGAAGAAGAGCATCATCACGAGAACGACGGCGAGGGTGATTTGCAGAAACAGGTTCATCCCTTGACTCCCAAAGTCCGATGATAAAAAACCCCGGCGCCGGGCCGGGGTCTTGAACCTGCCGGGGGATTGCCGGCTCAGTCGTCGCCGCCCATGATCCCGAGGATTTGCAGCAAGCTGACGAAGATGTTGAAAATGCTCAGGTACAGGCCGTAGGTGGCCATGATGTAGTTGGTCTCGCCGCCGTTGATGATGCGACTGGTGTCGAACAGGATGAAGGCGCTCATCAGCAGGATGATCGCCGCCGAGATCGCGAGCGAGAGGGCGGGCATCTGCAGGAACAGGTTAGCCACGATCGCGACCACCACCACCATCATCCCGGCGAACACGAACCCGCCCAGGAAGCTGAAGTCCCGCTTGGCGGTCAGGGCGTAGCCCGACAGTCCGAGGAAGATCAGCGCCGTGCCGCCGAACGCAGTGGCGATGATTTCCGGCCCCTTGGGCAGCGCCAGATAGGCGGTCAGGATCGATCCCAGGCCGAGTCCCAACAGGCCCGTGATGGCGAAGATGACGCCGATCCCAGCGGAAGAGTTCGCGGTCCGCGGCAGGACGAACATCCCCATCAGGATGGCGCCGATCACCGACACCAGGTACATCCAGGTCGGCAGCGCGAGGAGCATGGATACGCCCGCCGTCAGGGCGCTGAAGGCGAGGGTGGCGGCGAGCAGCATGTAGGTGTTGCGCAGAACCTTGTTGCCGACCGCTGGCGCGGGCTTGTCCAGCGTCAGCGAGAAGGGCGCCCTGTTCATCGCGACATTATCTTTGCGTAGCATCGTTGCAGAATCTCCCCAAGTTGATGAATGACCATATTGACCTTGGCAAATGGCGAACGGTTCACTGGAAAGACCGCGCGCGGTTCCGACGAAGACCTATTTTTAGCATGAATCTTTCGTGCTTGTCCGCAAAATTGCGTCACAAGCGGCCACCGCTCTTGAGATCCAGGTATTGATTGACCATGGCCGCCGGCAACCGATCCGGCGGGACGTCGAGCACGATCGCGCCCTGCTGGCGCAGTTCTCCCTGAACCCGTTCCCGGCGCAGCAGGTAGTGACCGGTGGCGGCGTAGAGTTGGGCTTGAGGCGGATCGCGGATCGGCCGCGCCAGCAGTTCGTCGAGGATCGGCTCGCGCAGGTTGGCGATCACCAGCAGATGCCGGCGGCGTAGGAGCGCGACCGCTGGCCACAGATCGTCCTGATCCTCATCCCGCAGGTTGGTCAGCAGGACGATCAACGCCCGCTTGCGCTGGCGCGCCAGCATCAGGTTGACGGCTTCGGCGTAATCTGGAGGGTCCAGAGTGGGTTGCAGGGGGTAGAGTCCCTCGATCAGGGCGGTCAGCATCCCCGGCCCCGAGCGAGGCATCAGCCAGCGTCGTTCGCCGCCGAAACTATGCACGCCCACCGCATCGCCCTGCCGCAGGGCCACGTAGGCCAGGAGAATCAGGGCGTTGAGAGCGTGATCGAAATGACTGAGGTCATCGTCCTGAGCGCGCATCCGCCGGCTGCAATCCAGCAGGAACAGCACGGTTTGCTGGCGCTCCTCTTGATACTCCTTGGCGATGGGCTTGCGGACGCGGGCGGTGGCTTTCCAGTCGATTTGCCGCAGACTGTCGCCGATACGGTATTCCCGCAAGTGCAGGAAGTCCTGCCCCTCGCCGCGCCGCCGGTGCCGGTGGATGCCCAACAGCGCCTCGCGGCGATCCGCCGTCAGCCGGATGTAACGGGTGATGGCGGCGAAGTCGGGATAGACCCGGACGGTCGAAGGCTCGCCCAAATGGTCGTTGCGCTGCCAGAAGCCGCGCGGCGAATCCAGCCAGACCTGGATGGGGCCGAACGTCCATTCGCCGCGCGCCAGCGGGCGCAGGCGATAGGTCAGTTCGGTCCAGCCGCCGGCCGCCACGATGAGCCGTTGCGGCAGATCGGCGCATTCGGCGGCGGCGCTGGGGTAGTGATCGAAGACCGTCAGAACGGCGGGTTGGTGCTGGGGATTGGCGAAGCGCAGCCGAACCGGGCGCCAGACGCCCAGCGGCAGAGCGGGGGCGAGAATGCGCTCGACCGCCAGCGGTGGCCGGTTTTGCAGAGCAAAGGCATCCCGCGCGGCCATGGCGCAGAACAGACCGCCGGCCAGCAGCCACCAGACGGTCGATGCTGGCCAAAACACGGGCAACAGTCCGAGCAACGTCCAGCCGACCAGCCAGCCTAGCAAATGGGGAGTGGGGATTAGGGAGCAGCGCGGAAAGGCGCGCGAGCCTTGGCGCCGATGGAGAGAACGAGCGTGCGCCCGCGGATTATCGGTTTGCGAGACCATCATGGTCGAGGGTCCTTTAAGATTTTTTGTTATAACTTTATGGTTAAAAAATACTTTATTTGCATATAGGCCGAATGTTAAGGTTTGAGAACAGTGCGCTCGGAATAAGGCTTACCGCAGCGGAACGCAACCGGACTTCCAGATGGAAACGAACGACCATGTATCAGTACGACTCCTACGATCAAACGTTGGTGGACGAGCGGGTGGCTCAGTTCCGCGGTCAAGTTCGGCGCTATCTGGCCGGGGAATTGAGTGAGGATGAGTTTCGGCCGCTGCGGTTGATGAACGGACTCTACATGCAGCGCCACGCGCCGATGTTGCGGGTCGCCATTCCTTACGGCCTCTTGTCGTCGCGGCAACTGCGCATGTTGGCCCACATCGCCCGCCGTTACGATAAAAACTTTGGCCACTTCACCACTCGGCAGAACATTCAATACAACTGGCCCAAGCTGGAAGAGACCCCGGACATTCTCGCCGATCTGGCCCAAGTGGAGATGCATGCCATCCAGACCAGCGGCAACTGTATCCGGAATGTCACCGCCGATCATCTGTCCGGGGTCGCCCGGGATGAACTCGAAGACCCGCGCATCTACTGCGAGATCATCCGCCAGTGGTCGACTTTTCATCCCGAATTCTCCTATCTGCCGCGCAAGTTCAAGATCGCCGTCACCGGCGCGACCCACGACCGCGCGGCGGCGCAAGTCCACGACATCGGTTTGAACCTGCTGCGCGACGAGCGGGGCGAGATCGGCTTTCGGGTGCTGGTCGGCGGTGGTTTGGGCCGCACGCCGATGATCGGCCACGCCATCCGCGAATTCCTGCCGCAGCGCGATTTGCTGTCCTATCTGGAAGCGATCTTGCGGATCTATAACCAGTACGGGCGGCGGGACAATCTGTACAAGGCCCGGATTAAAATCCTGGTCAAGGCGCTGGGGCCGGATAAATTCCGTGATGAGGTCGAGGCGGAATGGACGCAAATCCGTGATTCAGGATTGGTGCTGGATGAAGCCGAGGTCGAGCGGGTCCGGCGCTTTTTCGCCCCGCCGCCGTATCAGACCGACGCCGCCAGCGACCTCAGCTTCGCCCGCTGGCTCAAGAGCGACCAGCGGTTCGCTGCCTGGGTGCGCCACAACGTCGCGGCATCACGGCCTTCGTGGTCGAACGCGGCACGCCCGGGCTCTCGTTCGGCGCGCCCGAGC
>JAWOHQ010000208.1:0-10970 GCA_046485105.1 Candidatus Competibacteraceae bacterium
TCCACGACCGGCAGCGGATTCAACGGGCGCTCGAAGTCCACGAACTCACCGGTCGCTCGTTGACGGAACTTTGCGCCCGTCCACGCAACGAAATACTGTCGTTCCGCATCATCAAACTGATCGTGGCTCCCCTGGAACGGCAGGTTTTGCACGAGCGCATCGCGCAACGCTTCCACGCCATGCTGGAGCAGGGCTTCGTCGCGGAAGTGGAACGCCTGAAGGCGCGCGGCGATCTCAGTCTGGAGCGGCCGGCCCTGCGGGCGGTGGGTTACCGGCAGGTCTGGGCGTATCTGGAGGGGGGGTCGGATAAGGCGGCGATGATCGAACGTGGGATTGCGGCCACCCGACAGTTCGCCAAGCGGCAACTGACCTGGCTGCGCGCGGAGCGGGAAGCCCTCTGGCTGAACAGGCAAAGCGATGACCCGCTGGATGCGGTGATCGCGAGCTTGCGCGCGAACGGGTTTTTTCAGGCACACCGGATTGATTATGTTAAGATGTGAACGTTTTGGAAGCGCCGCGCCTTCGGCGAAGCCGCGGCGCTTCCAGCGATCTTTGCCAGCTCCGCGGAGCCTACATCTCATGGAAACATGTTGAGCCGACCGTCCGGCAGTTTATTCCGGCAAATTGGCCCGCATTGTGCCTGCGTCATGCTGTAAGTTCTTTTCACCTGAAATTTTAGCGTGTTTTCCGATCTGTTTTCGGCTCATAACAATAAGGGAGAGTCGCATGGCAAAAGGTCATTCCCTCCAGGAACCGTTCCTGAACGCGTTGCGCAAGGAGCGAATTCCGGTTTCGGTTTATCTGGTGAACGGTATCAAATTGCAGGGGCAGATCGAGTCCTTCGATCAATTTGTGGTGTTGCTCAAGAACAGCGTCAGCCAGATGATTTACAAGCATGCCATTTCCACGGTGGTGCCGGTGCGGAACGTGCGGTTGAACCTGGCGCCGGACGACAGCATCGCCGGCGGCGACCAAGCCTGACGACCAAACCGGCGAAGATCACAGGAGTCGATTTGTTCGAACGTCCGCGCGGCGGCGAGCGCGCCATCTTGGTGCATCTGGTGCTGGATGGCGTCGCGGATGCCCGAGATTTCGCCGAGTTCCAGGAGTTGGCGGCATCGGCGGGGGCCGAATCCACCGCGCTGATCACCGGACGTCGCTCGGCGCCCGACCCGCGTCTGTTCGTCGGTAGCGGCAAGGCCGGGGAAATTCGGGAGGCGGTGGAGCGCGGCGGCGCGGAGCTCGTGCTTTTCGACCATACCCTGTCCCCGAGTCAGGAACGCAATCTGGAAGCGTTCCTGTGCTGTCGGGTCGTGGATCGCACCGGCCTGATCCTGGATATCTTCGCCCAGCGAGCCCGCAGTTTTGAGGGTAAATTGCAGGTAGAGTTGGCGCAGTTGCGGCATCTGTCCACTCGGTTGGTCCGAGGTTGGACGCACCTGGAACGCCAGCGAGGCGGTATCGGGCTGCGCGGTCCAGGTGAAACCCAGTTGGAGACGGACCGGCGACTGCTGGCCGACCGAATCCGGCAGATTCGCCTGCGCCTGGATCGGGTCGACCGGCGGCGCGAGCAGGGGCGGCGCGCCCGGCGCAAGGCGGAACTCCCGACGGTGTCGCTGGTCGGCTATACCAATGCCGGCAAGTCCACTTTGTTCAATACCTTGACGCGGGCCGGCGTCTATGCGGCCGACCAGTTGTTCGCCACCTTGGACCCGACGCTGCGGCGACTGAATTTGCCGGGCGCGGAGCCGGTGGTGCTGGCCGACACCGTGGGTTTTATCAACCGCCTGCCGCATGAGTTAGTGGCGGCTTTCCGCGCGACCTTGCGGGAAACCTGCGAAGCCAGCCTGTTGCTGCATGTGATCGACGTCAACCACCCCGACCAAAACGCGGTCATCGACCAGGTCGACGCGGTATTGGAGGAGATTGGCGCGGGGACGGCGCCGCGACTACGGGTATTCAATAAAATCGATCTCAGTGACGTCCCACCACGATTGGAGCGCGATGCCGAAGGTCGAGCGTGCGCCGTATGGCTGTCGGCCGCGACGGGAGCCGGAATCGCGCTGCTGAAAACGGCGATCGTCGAACGACTGCATGGTGAAAAGATCCATGGTTGGCTCTGCTTGCCGCCGATGGCGGCGCGATTGCGGGCCCGGTTGTTCGATCTGGGAGCGGTGGTGGCCGAACAGACCAGCCCGGAGGGTGAGTGGCTGATCGAAGTGCGTACGTCGCGCGGTAATTTGAATCTGCTGTACCGCCGGGATGGCTTACGAGCGGAATGGGTGCGTTCGGGTTTTGAGATCCCGGCGGTTTAAGTAGTCTCCGCAACTATTTTTGAGGTACGACATGGCTTGGAACGAACCAGGAGGCGGCGGCAATCGCGATCCTTGGAGTGGTGGGGGTCGCGACCAGGGTCCGCCCGATCTGGATGAAGTGATCCGCAAGCTTTCGGATAAATTTGGCTCGGTGCTGGGCGGTCGGCGCGGCGGTGGCGGCGGTGGTCGGTCCGGATCGCCGGGCGCTCCGAGTTCCGGATTCGCCGGCATCACCGTGATTGTGGTGGTGATCGCCTTGATCGGGTGGCTGATCGCCAGCATCTATATCGTGGATGAAGGTACGCGTGGCGTGGTGCTGCGGTTCGGTCGCTATCATGAAACCACCATGCCCGGACCGCACTTACGTCTGTTCCCCATCGATCGGGTCGAGATCGTGAACGTGGAGCAGCGGCGGTTCCGGGAAATCGGCTACCGCTCCCCGGATGGCGCCGCTATCGGCGCTACCGTTCGTCAATCGGCGGTTCGTTCAGTGCCCAAGGAAGCCTTGATGCTGACCCAGGATGAAAACATCGTCGATGTCCGTCTGGCGGTGCAATACCAAATCAAGGATCCGCGAGCCTATCTGTTCAACGTCTTCGACCCGGAAGCCGTGCTGGTGCAGGTGGTGGAGAGCGCCGCCCGCGAGACGATCGGCAAGAGTACCATGGATTTTGTGCTGACCGAGGGGCGCGCCGAGATCGTAGCGAACATCCAGGCGTTGAGCCAGCGCATCCTGGACACCTATCCGCCCGATTCGTTGATGACCTCCGCTCCGGAAGCGGGCAGCAGGGGATCCGGCCTGCAGATCGTGACCGTCGTGCTGCAGGACGTGCAACCGCCGGAAGAAGTGCAGGATGCCTTCGCCGATGCCATCAAGGCCCGCGAGGACGAGCAACGGTTTATGAATGAGGCTGAGGCCTATTCCAACGAAGTGATTCCACGGGCGCGCGGTCAGGCGGCGCGCCGTTTGCAAGAGGCGTCGGCGTATCGAGAGCAGGTCATCGCCCAAGCCGAAGGTGAAGCCAGTCGCTTCGAACAATTATTGGGGGCTTATCAGATGGCTCCGGAAGTGACGCGCGAGCGACTGTACCTGGAGACGATCGAAGCCGTGTTGATGCAAGCGAGTAAGGTGTTGGTGGACGTACAGGGTACCAATAATCTGCTGTACTTGCCCCTGGATCGCCTGTTGCGTTCTGGAGACGCAGCGGGTGCTGGAACTCGCGCCACGGGTGGCGTTCTGTCCGAGACCCTGCCAGGCGCGTCGGCCTCGGTCGATGACGGCGCGGCGATCTCTCGTCTGCGTGATTTGAGTCGTACTCGGGAGGTGCGTTGATATGGCCCTGCCAAGATTGCCTGTCTCTCGTAACACCCTGTTGGGCGCGGTTGCCGTATTGGTGGTGATTTTCAGTCTGTCGCTGTTCACGGTGGAGGAAAGGCAGACCGCATTGCGTTTCCAGTTGGGTGAGATCGTCGAAGCCAACTACGAACCGGGGTTGCACTGGAAATGGCCGCTGGTCAATAACATCCGTAAATTCGATCGGCGTTTGCAGACCCTCGACACCGATCCGGAACGTTTTTTGACCGCCGAGAAAAAGAACGTGATCGTGGACTCGTTCGTCATGTGGCGGATTGAAGACGTGCGGCGCTACTACACCTCGGTGGGCGGCGATCCACTCCAGGCCAATATCCGGCTCGACCAGATCATCAAGGATGGTCTGCGTAGCGAGTTCAGTCGCCGCACCATCCAGGAGGTGCTGGCATCCGATCGCGACCAGATCATGAGAATTCTGAGCGAGTCGCTGCGGGAGCAGGCCACCCAGTTGGGTATCGCCGCCGTGGACGTGCGGATCAAGCGTATCGATCTGCCGGCGGATGTCAGTGCGTCGGTCTTTAACCGGATGCGGGCCGAGCGTTTGCGGGTGGCCAAGGAGTTCCGTTCCCGCGGCGCCCAGGAAGCCGAAGGTATCCGCGCCAATGCCGACCGCCAAGGTACCGTGATTCTGGCCGAGGCCTATCGCGATGCCGAACGGGAGCGCGGCGAGGGCGACGCCGAGGCCACCCGGATCTATGCGGAGGCCTTTGGTCAAAACCCGGAATTTTTCAGTTTCAACCGTAGCCTGATGGCTTACCGGGAGAGTTTCAAAGACCAGAACGACCTGCTCGTCCTGCAGCCGGATTCCCAGTTCTTTCGCTATTTCAATCAGTCCATTCATTCGGAAGAGGTTTCCGCAGTTCCGGTACCGAGGGTTTCAGCGCCGTCGCCGTCGCCGTTGCCGTTGCCGTCGCCGCTCAGCGCTCCAGAGCCGGCTCCAACGCCTGATGTTCTGGAAGCGGAGTCGGAGTCTAGTGCTCCAGCGCCGGACGAGCTGGGGCTAGAATCCAGCGCTTTGGAAGTGAAGCCAGATTCTGGCGTTCCGGAGTTGGAGTTGGAGTTGGAGTTGGAACCAGAGATGGATCTGGATCTGGAGTCCTTGGAAGAGCGCGGTCTCCAGTCGGACTGACTCATCATTTCTCCACGATGCACCCGGTCGCAATGACGATTCCAGACCGCCGGACGGACGAATCCGCCGTCTCTGATTGTTCCGAACGCCGCCATGTGGAGTGATCTGCTGGCGGCGTTCGGCTTGATGTTGGTGCTGGAAGGCATCCTACCGTTTCTTAATCCCCGCGTCCTGCGCCAGACCCTGTTGCAGATCGCCCAACTCGAAGACCGCGTGCTGCGGTTCGTTGGGTTGATCAGCATGGCGCTGGGGTTGCTGGTGTTGTACTTTCTCCGCTGACGCTCCTCACCCCACACTCCGCCTGCCCCTGATATGACTGATTTGTCATGATCCTCGAAGACCGTTGGCTGTTGCCTGAAGGCATCGAAGAAATTTTGCCCCCCGCCGCCCGCCGGATGGAAAATCTGCGCCACGAATTGTTGGATCTCTATGAAAGCTGGGGATACGAACTGGTGATCCCGCCGCTGATCGAGTTTCTGGATTCATTGCTGACCGGCACGGGCAACGACCTGGAATTGCAGACCTTCAAGCTGACCGATCAACTCAGCGGCCGGATGATGGGGGTGCGGGCGGACATGACGCCGCAGGTGGCGCGAATCGACGCCCATCTCCTCAAGCGAGTCGGTCCGACCCGGCTGTGCTATATGGGCGAGGTGTTGCGGACCCGCGCCGACGGATTTGGCGGGTCCCGCAGCCCGTATCAGGCCGGTGTGGAACTGTACGGTCACCGGGGACATGAAAGCGATTTGGAAGTGCTGACTCTGATGCTGGAAACCCTGGCGGTTGCCGGCATCCATGAGGCCCATCTGGATTTGGGGCATGTGGCGATTTTCCGCGAGTTGGTGCGCTGGGCGGAACTGGGACGGGAGCGCGAGGCGCTGCTGTTCGAGGCCTTGCAGCGCAAGGCGCTACCGGAGATTCGCCAGCGCTTGACGGCCTGGTCGCTACCGGCGTCTTGCGCCGAGTGGTTTCTGGCGCTGGCCGAATTGAATGGGGGGGTCGAGGTGCTGGATGAGGCCGAGGCGCGCCTGTACGGGGCCGGGGCGGCGGTGCGCGAGGCGTTGGGGGTGTTGCGAAACCTGACCGCGGCATTGCGGCGCCCGTGGCCGGAGTTGCCGATTCACGTCGATCTGGCCGAACTGCGGGGCTACCACTACCACACCGGGGTCGTATTCGCCGCCTACGTGACCGGGCAAGGGCAGGCGGTGGCGCAAGGCGGGCGTTACGATGAAATCGGCCAGGTGTTCGGCCGCGCCCGGCCGGCGACCGGCTTCAGCACCGACCTGGCGACCCTGTTGCGGCTGGGCTCGGTATCGGACCGGGCGGGCCGAGTGATTGGCGCGCCCGCCGTGGCGGAGGCCGCGTTGGAGCGTCGGATCGCTGAACTGCGCGGCCAGGGTGAACGGGTGATACGGGCCTTGCCAGGCATGGAAGCAGATCTGCGGGAACTGGGTTGCGATCACCTCCTGATGCGGAGGGAGGGGCAGTGGAGCGTGGTCCCATTTTCGGAAGCATCCCCCGAAAACGGTTAGAATTACGGGAAATCACTCACGAGAAACCGATATGGGCAAGAATGTGGTAGTCATCGGCGCGCAATGGGGCGACGAGGGCAAGGGCAAGGTGGTGGATCTGCTCACCGAGCACGCCGCCGCGGTCGCGCGGTTTCAGGGAGGGCATAACGCCGGCCATACCCTGGTGATCGGTGGCCAGAAAACCGTGCTGCATCTGATCCCGTCCGGCATTCTGCGTGAAGGCGTGCAATGCCTGATCGGCAACGGCGTGGTGCTGTCGCCGGCGGCGTTGCTGACCGAGATCGACCAATTGGAACGCCAGGGCGTGGAGGTGACGGCGCGGTTGTGGATCAGCGAGGCCTGTCCGCTGATCCTGCCCTATCACGTGGCGCTGGATCAGGCCCGCGAGAAGGCGCGCGGCGAACGGGCCATCGGCACTACCGGGCGCGGCATCGGTCCGGCCTACGAGGACAAGGTATCGCGACGGGCGGTGCGGCTGGCCGATCTGTTCCATCGGGAACGCTTCGCCGCCAAGCTGGGCGAAGTGCTGGATTTTCACAATTTCGTGCTGCAACGCTATTTTCAGACCGAGCCGGTCGATTTCCAACGGGTGCTCGACGAAACGCTGGCGATGGGCGAACGGTTGCGGCCGCTGGCGGCGGACGTTACCGAACTGCTGGACGTACACCGGCGGCGTGGTCACAACGTGTTGTTCGAGGGCGCCCAGGGCGCGATGCTGGACATCGATCATGGCACCTATCCCTATGTGACCTCCTCCAACACCACCGCCGGCGGCGCGGCGACCGGGACGGGGTTGGGGCCGTGCTATCTGGACTACGTGCTAGGGATTACCAAGGCCTACACCACCCGGGTCGGCGGCGGACCGTTCCCGACCGAGCTGTTCGATGAAATCGGCGAACATTTGGTCCAGCGCGGCCATGAGTTCGGTTCGACCACCGGTCGGCGGCGGCGCTGTGGCTGGTTCGACGCCGTGGCGCTGCGCCGTTCCATCGTGAACAACAGCGTTTCAGGATTGTGCGTGACCAAGCTGGATGTGCTGGATGGGTTGGACAGCATTCAGGTCTGCGTCGGTTATCAGTGCGGACCCGATCGGCTTGACAACGCGCCGCTGGGCGCCGAAGCGCTGGCCCTGTGCCAGCCGATTTACGAGGAGTGGCCGGGCTGGCGGGAGTCCACCGTGGGCGCGCGGCGGTATGAGGAGTTACCGGCCACCGCCCAAGCCTATTTGCGGCGCATCGAGGAGTTGAGCCATACGCCGATCGACATGATCTCCACCGGACCGGATCGGGCCGATACCATCGTGCTGCGGAATCCGTTTACCGAGTGAACGCCCGAACGGGGTTGCGTGGTTTCATCCGCAAGATTGCTGGAATCGTTGTCGGTTTGGTGAAGTATTTTCAATAGCGCGGAGGGTGGTTTCGGCAAACTCAGCCGCGAGTTCGCCGATCCATGGGCGCTGGGTGGTCGTCGTGCTTCAGAACCCCAACGGAATTCCACCGTTGAATTTTCCATCCCCCGCGCTAAAACTTAGGTCATGAGCTCTCCGCCTCCCTGTGATTTACCTCACAAATCCGCGGCGCACCTTCGCCTCTACACGCTCCTCTTACCTCTGCTGGGGCTGCTGTTGACGCTCGGGGCCGGCATCATCATCTGGTATATGGACCGTGAAATCAGCCGGCAAAATCGGAACATCGCCATTGAGGATGCCGCTAATTTCGCCAGAGCGGTCACGCAGTTCCGCAATTTCTACAGCGCCGAAATCGTGCCGCGTGCCCGCGACGGCGGCATGCGGATTACCCACGCCTATCGCGAGCTGCCGAATGCCCTGCCTCTGCCGGCCACCTTCACCCTGGATTTCGGCGACTATCTCTCCGGCCAACGCGAAGGCTTCGGGGTGCGGTTGTTTAGCGACCTGCCCTTCCCCTGGCGACAGGGCCAGCTCCGGCTTGATGACTTTCAGAAAGAAGCCATCGCCACGTTCTCGGCCCAGCCGGCCCGGCCAGCCCGGCCGGATGTTCCCTTTTATCGCATCGAACTCATCAACGGCGATCGGGTGCTGCGCTATGCCGTGGCCGACCGCATGCAGGAGAGCTGCGTGAGTTGCCACAACACTTACCCCGGCTCGCCCAGGACGGATTGGAAAGTGGGGGACTTGCGCGGCGTGCTCGAGATTCGCCGGCCGATGACAGCGGCCGAGGCCTCGCTGAAGAGCGGCATCCGCAACGCCGCTTACCTGTCGGGGGGGATGATCAGCATGATCCTGTTGCTCCTGTGGCTGACGTTAAGCGGGCTGCGGCGCTCGATGCGCGAAACCGAAAGTTCCAACCTGCGCCTCCGCGCCGAAATACACCAGCGCGAGCAAGCGCAGAACGAACTGCAAATCAACGAAGGCAAGTTGCGCGCGCTGTTCGACAACATCCTTGAGGCCGTGGTGGTCATCGATGCGTCTGGCCGCATCGTGCAAACCAACCGCGTGGCGTGCGAGATGTTCGGTTACGACTCCGATGAACTGCTGGGGCAGAACGTCAAGATGCTGATTCCCCAGGAGCATGCGCGCCAGCACGATCAGTACATCGCGCGTTACCTGCGCACCGGGGAAAGCCACATCATCGGCGCCGTGCGTACCGTGGAAGGCTTGCGCCGGAACGGCCGGCGGTTTCCCGTCCAGCTCGCCGTCAGCCATGTTGAGGTGGACGCCCAGATTTTTTTCGCCGGCGTGATTGTCGATATCACCGCGCGCATCGAAAACGAACGCGCGCTGCGCGCCGCCCGTGACGAGGCCCTGGAGTCGGCGCGGCTCAAGTCCGAGTTTCTCGCCAACATGAGCCATGAGATCCGCTCGCCGATGAATGGGGTGATCGGCATGAACAGCTTGCTGTTGGATACCCCGCTGACCGACGAGCAACGCTCGCTGGCCGAAACCGTCCGGAAAAGTTCGGAAGCGCTGCTGACCATCATCAACGATATCCTCGATTTTTCCAGGATCGAGGCCGGCAAGTTGCAATTCGAATGCGTCGACTTTGATCCGGTGAGCACCGTCGAGGATGTGTTGGAACTGTTTTCGGAGCGGGCGGTGGACAAGGGGCTGGAGCTGGGTTACACCCTCCTGTCGCCCGTCCCCGGCCGCGTCGCGGGGGACGAGGGAAGATTCCGCCAGGTTTTAGGCAACCTGGTCGGCAATGCCATCAAATTTACCGGCAGCGGACAGGTCGAGGTCAGCATCGGCACCACCCAAGCCGCGCCGCCGCGACTGGAAATCGCCGTCCGCGACACCGGCATCGGCATCCCCGAGGACAAGCAGCATCTGCTGTTCGAGTCGTTCTCGCAGATTGATGGCTCCGTCACGCGCCAGTTCGGCGGCACCGGATTGGGGCTGGCCATCAGCCGCCAGTTGGTTGAACTGATGGGGGGAGAGATCGGCGTCATCAGCCGTGCTGGCGAAGGTTCGACGTTCCGTTTCACCGTCGCTTTCGAACCGGGCGCGGACGATCTGGCACCGGCGGTGGCCCTGCCCGACGGATTCCTGCTGCTGTACCTGGGCGGCGGTCGCCTCCTGCCCGGGCAATTGACCGGTTGGGGTTGTGCGGTCACGGCCTGTCGGGATGCGGCGGCGGCGGTCGATGCGCTGGCCGCGCGGACCTATGATCTGGTCGTGATCGATATGACGCGCGATGGCGCGCCGGTGCATCGTCTCGGTGTCCTGCGCGACGCGTGCGCCAGACGGAGCCTGCCCTTGCCGGCGCTGGCGTTGCTTGCGCGGCGCGGGCAACCGCTCGACGAGGGACCTGAACTCGCGGCGCTCCCCAAACTGTATGTTCCCCTGCGCCGCGCCGCGCTCGCCGCCTTGATCCGGCCGATCGCCGTCACCGCCGCGCCCGACGTCGCCGGACCGGGGGAAGCCAGTGCTCTCACATTCGCGGGTCGGCGCGTGCTGGTGGTGGAAGACAGCGAGGTCAACCAAATGCTCATCACGGCGCTGCTGAAGAAACTGAACCTTGAGGTCGAGATCGCCGAGGACGGTGAGCAGGGTCTGAAGCGCATGGCCGAAGGTGGCTGGGACCTCGTGTTGATGGACTGCCAGATGCCGGTCCTGGATGGCTTTACCGCCACGCGACGCTGGCGCGAACGGGAAGCGGCGCGCGGCGCCGGACGGCTGACCGTGGTCGCGTTGACCGCGAATGCGATGGAGGGTGATCGCGAGCGGTGTCTGGCGGCGGGCATGGACGATTACCTGACCAAGCCCATCAACCGCGCGCGGTTGATGGAGAAACTCGACTGCTGGTTGTCGCCCACGCGGATGGAGCGGTTTTAAGTCGTAGGGTGGATAAGCGAAGCGCATCCACCAGTCAGCCCGTTGGTGGATGCGGCGCGGAGCGCCTTATCCACCCTACCCCTAAGCCATTGAAAAACAACCCCCCCACCCCAGCCCTCAATACTGTTGAATTAAGCGTTTGCCATTCGTTTGGCTTTATCGAGCTGCCATTTGTTAATGGGTTTCTTGGAGACCCGGGGTTGCGAGGGCCGTGGGATTTTAGGTCGGTAATAGCGCACCCGGGCTATCTCGTTCAGGAGTTCGGTGAATATCATCAGGGCCCGTTCAGGACAGTTTGGTGTCAGGATAA